>CAZZZM010000008.1:24267-30658 GCA_964658465.1 uncultured Nakamurella sp. | reverse complement strand
GCAACTACGCCCCGCTGCCCCCGCCTAAAGCCGTCGTCCGGCCGCTCCTCGCGCTGATCCCCGAGCTTTTCATCGTCGGCCGCGAACTAGCCGCTGCCGTCGCTGCCGGGCCGAGCCGCCAGCGCGGCGACTTCAGCCGGCAGCCGTTCGTGCCCGGCGGCGCCGACCCGCGGTCTGCGGCACGTCGGGCGCTGACGATCATCGGCGTGTCGCTCGCGCCGCGCACTTTCGTCGTCCGCGGCGAGCTGTCGGATCATCTGCTGACCCACGGACTGCCCCCGAAGCCGGTCTCAGCCGATCGCGAGTGGCCGGCATGAACGCTTGGCTTATTTTCGCGATCCTGCTGCTGCCGCCGCTCGCCGTCGTCGTCGCAATCGCAATGCGCGGCGCTGCCAACCAGCGGCTTGCGGCGGTCCAGCTCGGCGGCAGCCTGTCGGCGATCGCGCTCGCTGCGATGACCTTCGCCTTTGACCAGCCGTCCTTCGTCGATCTCGCGCTCTGCCTGACGCTGCTCTCGGTGCCTGGCACGCTGCTCTACACGCTGTTCATGGAGCGCTTCCTTTGAAGCCGATCCTCGTCGACGTCTTCCTCGGTCTCGCCGTGGTCTTCGCCTGGCTCGGCGCGGCCGGCTTCGCGCGCCTGTCCTCCTCGCTCGATCGCCTGCACGCCGTCGCCTTCGTGACGGTCGGCGCCGGCCTGTCGCTCGTCGTCGCCGCCTTCATCGCCGACGGGCCGTCGACGCGCGCGTTCAAGATCCTTGTCCTATGGCTCGTTGCCCTGATCGCCGGCGCCGCCGTCAACCAAGCGGTCGCGCGCACCATCTTCACGCGCGACGAGGTGGGCGAGCGCACGTGAGCGTCCTCCTCGCGCTCCTTCTCCTGCTCGTCGCGGCGGCCGGCACCGGCGTCGTGCTGACGCGCGAGCCGCGCCGTCAGGTGCTGGCCATCGCCGCCAACGGCTTCGTCCTCTCGCTCCTGTTCATGGCGCTGCAGGCGCCCGACGTCGCCTTCGCCGAGATCGCCGTCGGCGCCGCCGCGACGCCGCTGCTCTTCCTCGTCGCGCTGGCCAGCATGCGGATGACGCACGAAATCCTGCCCGAGGACGACGATTCGTGAGCGAGCGCACACGCCTGATCATGCTCGTCCTCGCCGCGCTGATCCTGGCGCCGGCCGCGTTCAAGCTCGCCGCGGCGATGCCGCTGTTCGGCGCGCATCCGCTGCCGTACGGCGACGCGATCAACGCGCTGGCGCCCAAGCAGCGGCTCGTCACCAACGCCGTCACCGCCGTCAATTTCGATTATCGCGGCTTCGACACGCTCGGCGAGGAGTTCATGCTGCTCGCCGCCGTCACCGGCACCGTCGTGCTGCTGCGGGGCTCGCGCGGCGAGGATCGCTCCGCCGAGCCGGGCTTCGTCGAGGGTCGCAGCCGCCCGCATCGCTCTGACGCGACCGTGCTCGTCGCGCGCCTCCTCGCGCCGCTGACGCTCGTCTTCGGCCTCTACGTGTCGATCCACGCCTCGACCACGCCCGGCGGCGGCTTCCAGGGCGGCGTGATCGTCGCAACGAGCTTCCTGCTCGTTTATCTCGCCGAGACCTACCCCGGCTGGCGGCGCATCGTGCGCTCGCAATGGCTCGATGCCAGCGAGGCCGGCGGCGCGCTGCTGTTCGCGCTGATGGCCGTCGCGCCCCTGTTTCTGGGGCGCCCCTTCGCGGCCAACATCCTGCCGCTCGGCACCCTAAAGAGCGCGTGGTCCGGCGGCTCGATGTTCGTCGACAACATCGGCGTCACCTTCGCCGTCACTGGTTCGTTCGCGCTCGTCTTCCTCGAGTTCATGGAAGAGACCCGCGCCTACGCGCCCGGCGACAAGGAGCCGAGCGCCAAGGACGAGGGCCACCACTCTTGAGCCACCTGATGTCCCTGCTGCCGTGGCTCGTCGCCGCGTGGCTCTTTGCGATCGGTCTCTACGGCATCGTGACGAGCCGCAACTACGTGCATCTCATCGGGTGCCTCGCGGTCTGCCAGTCGGCGACCTACGTGCTGCTGCTGGCGATCGGCTACAAGTGGAACGCCGGTGCGCCGATCTTCTACGATCACCCGCCCGGCACGCCCGCCGTCGACCCCGTCGTGCAGGCGCTGGTGCTCACCGACATCGTCGTCGGCGCGACGATCTCCGCGCTGCTGCTCGCGCTTACCCTGCAGGTGCACAAGCGCAAGGGCACCGTCGATCCGCACCAGCTGAAGCCGCTCCACAAATGACGGCGCTTTCTCGGGACGTCTCAAGCCACGCCGCGCGACTCCCCTCCCCCTTGTGGGGAGGGGTCAGGGGTGGGGGTCCGGGCCGCGCACGCACTTGGACTGAAAGCGCCACATGATCCCCGATGCGGTGCTTCTCCCCCTACCCGTCGCCGGGCCGATGGTGGTCGCGGCGGTGCTGCTCATGTTCGGCCATCTCTGGCCGCGGCATGCCCCGGACATCATCGCGACGGTGACCGCGCTCGCCGCCGGCCTCGCCTGCGCGACGCTGGCGGCCCGTGCTGGCCACGGCCCGATCACGCTGTGGTTCGGCGGCTGGCAGCCGAAGAACGGCGTGACGCTCGGGATCGCGTTTTCGGCCGATCGCGCGTCCGCCTCGATCGCCACGCTCGTCTGCCTGCTCTTTACGTCGAGCTTCGTGTTCTCCTGGGGCTATTTCGAAAAGATCTCGGCGCACTTCCAGGTGCTGATGCTGCTATTCCTGGCGGCGATGGTCGGCTTCACGCTGACGCACGACCTCTTCAACATGTTCGTCTGGTTCGAGGTGATGAGCGTCACCGCGTTCGCGCTGACCGCCTACAAGCTCGAAGGCTCGGCGATCGGCGGTGCGCTCAACTTCACCGTCACCAATTCGCTCGCCGGCTTCATGATGCTCGCCGGCATCGGGCTCATCTATTCGCGCGCCGGTGCGCTCGACTTCTCGTCCCTCGCCCAGCACGTCGCGGCAAGCCCGAACGACCCCGTGATCGAGGCCGCGTTCTGCATGATCGTCTGCGCGCTGCTGATCAAGGCGGCGATGGTGCCTTTCCATTTCTGGCTCGCCGACGCGCATGCGGTGGCCCCGTCGCCGGTCTGCATCATCTTCTCCGGCGCGATGGTGTCGATCGGGCTGTTCGGCGTCGCCAAGCTGATGGCGGCGGTGTTTGCCGGCTATGCCGACGTCGACGGCGTGCTGCGCACGGCGATCCTCGGCTTCGCGACGCTCGGCGCGCTCGTCGGCGGACTGATGGCGCTGCAGCAGCGCCACGTGAAGCGCATGCTCGCCTTCTCGACGATCTCGCATGCCGGCATCATGCTCGCCGGGATCGCCGCGCTGACCAACGAGGGCACCGCCGGCATGCTCGTCTATGTGGTCGGCCACGGGCTGGTGAAGGCGGCGCTGTTCATCGTCGCCGGCATTCTGCTCGCCACCCGCGCCTCGATCGACGAGATCGGCCTGCGCGGGCTCGGGCGCGAGGGCATCTGGCCGGCCGGGATCGTGATGGCGGTGGGCGCGCTCGCGCTCGGGGGCCTGCCGTTCGGCCTGACCGACGAGGGATTCAAGCTGATCGACGCCGGGCTGACCGAGAGCGGCCGCGGCCCCGTCATCTTCGCCCTGGCGCTCGGCGCGGCGATGACCGGGGGCGCCGTATTGCGCGCCACCGGCCGCATCTTCCTCGGACTCGGGCCCGATCCCGGCAGCGAGGAGGAGGCACCGACCGAGGACGAACAGGAACGTGCCGATCGTCCGTTCTGGCTGATGATCCTGCCGGCGGCGGTGCTCATCGTGTTGTCGTTCGTGCCCGGCGAGATCGCCCGGCATTGGATCGAGACCGCGATCATGGCCTTCGCGCATCCCGACGGCGCCGCGCTGATCGGGCTGGCGCCGCCGAAGCCGACGCCGGGGCTGCCGGTCCTCGACGCGGCGCCGCACGCCTGGCTGACCTGGGTCGCCGTCGGGCTGGCGATCGCCATCGCCGGCTACGGTCTCTTCCGCGAGGCGCTGCCGAGGATGTTCAAGGGTACGACGCGCGGCACCTTCGGTCCGGTGTTCCGCGGCCTCGAGGCGCTGCACAGCGGGCTCATCAGCGATTATGTCGCTTGGATCGCCGTGGGGTTCGCCGCCGTCGTCGCCGCGTTCGCGATCGTGTGAGCCGGGCCTAGCCGCGCCGCACCCGGCCCCGCTAGGAAGACGGCATGCTGACCATGACCACCCCCGACGGGGTTCGCCTCGCCTACCTCGACGAACCCGCGACGGGACCCGACCGCGGCGAGCCGATCCTGCTCATCCACGGCTTCGCCTCGAGCCATGCCGTGAATTGGGTGTTCCCGACCTGGGTCAAGACGCTGACCGCGGCGGGGCGCCGGGTGATCCTCTACGACGTGCGCGGGCACGGGCGCAGCGACAAGCCCTACGACCCCGCCGCCTACGAGATCCGCCGCCTCGCCGCCGACGCGCTGGCGCTGATGGACCACGTCGGCCTCGGGCGCATCGACGTCATGGGGTACTCGATGGGCGCGCGCATCGCCGCCTTCCTCGAGCGCCTCGCGCCGGAGCAGGTGCGCGCCCTGGTGCTCGGCGGTCTCGGCATGGGGCTGGTCGAGGGCGGCACGTTGCCGATGGGCATCGCCGACGCCATGGACGCGCCGGCGCTGGAGAGCCTGACCGATCCCCACCAGCGCATGTTCCGCGCCTTCGCCGACGCGACGAAGAGCGACAGGCGGGCGCTCGCCGCCTGCATCCGCGGGGCCCGCGCGCTCATGCCGCCCGACGAAGTCGCCCAGATCGTCTGCCCAACCCTTGTCTGCGTCGGCACCGACGACGACATCGCTGGTGACCCCGTCGGTCTGGCGGCCCTTATGCCGCATGCCGAAGCCTTCGACATCGAGGGCCGCGACCACAACAAGGCGGTCGGCGACAAGACCTACAAGGAGGCCGTTCTGGAGTTTCTTCGGAAACGGCTGTAATGATCTCGACGACGGGCCGGCTGGAGAATTTTTTCGCGTGACGCGTACGGAAGGATCGATGGCCGCCAAAGCCCAGAGCAACGTCGTCTCGCTCACCGAGCGCGATCCCGTGTTCACCCGCATGCACGGCGAGGCGCACGAGATCATCCGTCGTGAGCCGGAGATCGCCGGCTTCATCTACTCGACCGTGCTCAACCACGAGTCGCTCGAGAGCATGGTGGTGCACCGCGTCGCCGCGCGGCTCGCGCATGCCGACGTGCCGGCCGACCTGATCCGCCAGGCCTACACCGATTTCGTCGTCGGCGACCCGTCCTTCGCCGAGGCCTTCCGCGCCGACCTTCTTGCGGTCTTCGATCGCGATCCCGCCTGCACGCGCCTCGTCCAGCCGATCCTCTATTTCAAGGGTTTCCACGCCATCCAGGCCCACCGCCTCGCGCATGCGTTGTGGAACGCCGGCCGGCACGATTTCGCGCTCTACCTGCAGAGCCGCTCCTCGGTGATCTTCCAGACCGACATCAATCCCGAAGCGAAGATTGGCAAGGGCGTGTTCCTCGATCACGCCACCGGGCTCGTCGTCGGCGCCACGGCGGTCATCGAGGACGACGTCTCGATGCTGCAGGACGTGACGCTCGGCGGCACCGGCAAGGATTCCGGCGACCGCCACCCGAAGGTAAGGCATGGCGTGCTGATCGGCGCCGGCGCCAAGATCCTCGGCAATATCGAGGTCGGCCATTGCGCGCGCATCGCCGCGGGCTCGGTCGTGCTGCATCCGGTGCCGCACAACAAGACGGTGGCGGGCGTGCCGGCCCGGATCGTCGGCGAGGCCGGCTGCGCCGAGCCGGCGCGCACGATGGACCAGATCCTGGCGGCCAAGCCCACGTTCGAGATGATTGAGGGCCGCTCGGTGATCGAGCCGCGGCGGTAGCCACGCCGCGTCCGGACGCGTAAGCGACGTCCGGAAGCCGGATCGGATGCGGCCGACCCGAATGGGCCAAACCGACCGTGCCCGGGCGCGTTAGCTCGCGCAGGCCAGAGACGACGGAGAACTTCCCTTGGACAAGACCGAGATGCGCAAGCTGCAGGAATTCCTGCGCCAGTCGTTCGGCAACGACGGCCTTCGCGTCACCCAGGCGCGCAAGGATCCCGAGCATGCCGACGTGCATCTCGGCGAGCGCGCCATCGGCTCGATCGTCGTCGACGACGAGGACGGCGACCGCTCGTTCGCGTTCGACATGAAGATCCCGGTCGAGCGCCATGTGCTGCAGGATTACCTCCGACGGCTGTTCGAGAACGACAAGCTGAAGATCCTCGCGCGGGCGAAGAAGACGGATTCCGTCGAGCTCAATTCCGGCGACGATTTTTTGGGCGTGATCTCCGCCGACGACCCGCAGGGCAAGAGCTACACGCTGCA
>CAZZZM010000008.1:21256-24167 GCA_964658465.1 uncultured Nakamurella sp. | reverse complement strand
GCATCGTTAACTAATATAATCTCGCGATTGTCGTTTTATTCACACTGGTTGCCGAGGCTGCCGACTACCGTAGCGTTGTCCTGGGTCAACTGGTGTACGAATTCTTGCTTTTCGCAGCGGCGTCCCGCCGCGACATCTCGATGCGACGTTTGCGCGCGGGACATGCCTCGGCCGCTTCCCGCCAGCATAGGCGCGGCAACAATCATTGCAATCATAGGTTGAGCCAGCGCGCGTCGCTCGGCGGCGGTGCCGCGTCCCACGACGGCTGCCGCCTCCAAAGGCTCGACCGATGACCACGACACGCGACCAACGCAGCGCGCTCCCCGCGACCCTCCGCGGCAGCCTGCGCGAATATCGACAGATGCCGGGTGCCGATCTGATGGATCGCATCGAGGCGTTCTACGCCTGGCAGGCCGAGCGCCGCCGCGAAAACCTGTGGCCCTACTCCCGCTCCACCGCCACGGGTCCGAAGCCGATCTGCACGATTTCCGACGACGCCGGGCGACGCATGCGCGGCATCAATTTCGGCTCGCAGGACTATCTCAGCCTCTCCGCGCACCCCGTCGTCGCCGATGCGGCGCGCGAGGCCATCGACCGCTACGGCGTCCACAGCGCCGGCTCGGCCGCCTTCATGGGCAATACCACGCACTCGCTGGCGCTCGAGCGCGAGCTCGGCGACCTCCTCGAGATGGAGCACGTGCTGCTCTACCCGACGGGCTATGCCGCGGGTGCCGGCGTCATCCGCGGGCTGGTGCGCGCCAGCGACCACGTCGTCATCGACGCGCTCGCCCACGCCTGCCTGCAGGACGGCGCCGCGGCGGCAACGAAGAACGTCTACCTGAACCGTCACCTCGACGTCGGCTCGGTGCGCCGCTGGCTCTCGCACATCCGTGCCAAGGACCGCGACAACGCGATCCTCGTCGTCACCGAAGGCCTGTTCTCGATGGACTCGGACACGCCCGACATCAGGGCGATCTCCGAGGTCTGCCGCGAATATGGCGCGACCCTGATGGTCGACGTCGCGCACGATCTCGGCTGCCTCGGCGACGGGCGCGGTCACATCGGCCTGCAGGACGCCCTGCACCACGTCGACATCGTCATGGGCAGCTTCTCGAAGACCTTCGCCTCCAACGGCGGCTTCGTCGCCTGCCGCGGGCGCGGCGTGAAGGAATACCTGCGCTATTTCTCGACACCGGGCACGTTCTCGAACGCGCTGTCGCCGGTGCAGGCCGCCATCGTCCTGCAGGCCTTGCGGATCGTGCGAGCCCCCGAGGGGCAGGCGCTCCGCGACACGCTGATGCGCAACGTCCTCGACCTGCGCGAACGCCTCGGCGCCGCCGGGCTGGAGGTCTTCGGCGACCCCTCGGCCATCGTCGCCGTCAAGATCGGCAACGAGGCGCTGACCCGGCTGGTGGGGCGTCAGCTCACCCGGATCGGTCTGATCGCCAACATGGTCGAATATCCGGCCGTCGCGAAGGGCCAGGCGCGCTTCCGGCTGCAGGTGATGGCGGCGCACACCGCCGATCAGATCGGCGCGGCCGCGGCCGGGCTCGCCCTGGCGCGGCAGCTCGCGGCGGACGAACTGGCGGCGCTCGAAGCGCAACCGAACTCCGCGGTCGCCTGACGGTCACGCCGGCCGGGCTCGGCGTGGGACCGGCGCCGGCCGCCTCAGAGCACGATCGAGGCGTCGAACTCGGGACCGAGCGGCTCGACGAAGCGCGCGGCGAAGCCGCCTTCGAGCAGGCGCACGACCACCGCCGCCTGGCGGCCGACGACGATGGCGTCGTCGACCCGGACGCTGCTCGTCGACGTCACCGCGACGCCAGAGCGCGAGACGTCGACGATCCGCGCCATCGAGCTTTCGCCGGCGGCCACAAGCGACACCAGACGCCGCATCGGCACGATGCGGGCATGCAGGCGATCCTCGAGGCCCGAATCCGTCTCGCGCTCGACGAGCCAGGTGAGGAAATTGCTGACGCGCTCGCGCTGGACGCGCCCCTCGGCGAACGCCATCGCGAAACCGCCGCCGAAGGCTCGGACGATGCGGCCGCGCAGCAGCCCGACCTGCGGCAGCGACACGACGACCTCCGCCGCGAGCGCCGCTCGGCCGTCGCAGGCCACCGCCAACCCGCCGACCGACATGTCGCGCGCGAGGCAGGGCTCGTCCGCCTTGCCGGCGACGGAGCACGTGCCGAACAGCTCGACCTTGAGACGCGGAAAAGCGCGCCTCTCGCCAGCGAAAACCCCGGCGCGACCCGCGCCCGGCGAAATGTCGCTCCAAACCATTGTCCTGCAATCCATTCCCATGCGTCCGATCAAAGAATAGAGCGAGTGCGCCGAAACCCACCGCAGCGGCGGGCGCCCCGCATAGAGTCGCGCGTCATGATGACCCGGAGAGTCTTGCGTTTTGGTGGAGACGCGGCCGACAAGTGTCTCGGACGCCACCGTCCGGGGTCGCCGCGGAACGGCAAAGGGAACGCATGCGAAAGATCCGCATCATCGGCATCGGCGCCGGCGATCCCGATCACCTGACGATCCAGGCGGTCAAGGCGCTGAACGCGGTCGACGTCGTCTTCGTGCCGGACAAAGGCAGCGAGAAGCAGGACCTCAAGCAGCTGCGCATGGAGATCTGCGCGCGCCACATCGATACGCCGCGCTGTCGCATCGTCACCTTCGACATGCCGACGCGGGATCGCACGTCGTCCTATCGAAACGACGTGGAGGCCTGGCACGCGGCGATCCAGGACCGGCACGAGCGCCTGCTGATGGAGGACCTTGTTGACGGCGAATGCGGCGCCTTCCTCGTCTGGGGCGACCCCGCCCTCTACGACAGCACGCTGCGGATCATCGAGAAGCTGCACGCCAAGGGGCTGCCGCTCGACTACGACGTCATTCCCGGCATCAGCAGCAT
>CAZZZM010000008.1:13962-21156 GCA_964658465.1 uncultured Nakamurella sp. | reverse complement strand
ACGCGAAGGGCTGGATCATGGACAGCTACATCCTGCGCAAGCGCCGGCGCGACTGACGCGCGGCGCTCGGGAGGTCGAGACGATCGAAGGCGACGGCCGGTTTCAGTTTGGCTGGGGGACCTGGATTCGAACCAAGATTAACGGAGTCAGAGTCCGCTGTTCTACCGTTGAACTATCCCCCAAGCAGGGCTTGGTCGGCAGGCCTTTGGCTATCGGCCAAGGCCGGTCGCACGGTCGTTCGCATCGTCGCGAACCCGTGCGCGGCTCGCTTCCTTACGCAGATCGATCCGCCCTTTCAACTCCAAAACGCCTTCGCTTTCGCTTGAGCTTCGGCCGGCAATCGCACTGCGATGGTAGCGCTGCGGAGGCCTGGACGGCACCGGCGCCGCATCGCGCTCAGCGACCGGCGAACCACGGCTCGAGCCGGCGGATCGCCGCCTCCACTTGGGGTGTCGAGACCGCGAAGGAGAACCGCATGAAGCGGTGGCCGTCGACGGGATCGAAGTCGATGCCGGGCGCCGTGGCGACGCCGGTGTCGAGCAGGAGCTGGCGGCAGAAGCCGTAGCTGTCCCCGGTGAGGTGGCCCACGTCGGCGTACACATAGAAGGCGCCGTCGGGCGGGGCGATGCGCGCGAGCCCGAGCCGCGGCAGCGCGTCGAGCATCAGCGCGCGGTTGGCGCGATAGGCCTCGACGTGTCGGTCGAGCTCGTCCGTGCAGTCGAGCGCCACGAGCGCGGCGTGCTGGGCGAGCGACGGCGCGGTGAGGTAGAAATTGGCCGCATAGGCCCGCGCGCGGGCCGGCAGGGACGGCGGCGCGACGAGCCAGCCGAGCCGCCAGCCGACCATGGAATAATATTTCGAAAAGCTGTTGACGATGGTCGCCTCCGGCTCGAACTCGAGCATCGAATGCGTCGGCCCGGCATAGCTGAGGCCGTGGTAGATCTCGTCCGACACGATGCGGATGCCGCGGGCGCGGCAGACGTCGGCGATGGCCGCCAGCTCGGCGGCGGGGATGATCGTGCCCGTCGGGTTTGCCGGGCTTGCCACGATCAGGCCGGCCGGCGCCGGCTCCAGCGCCGCAAGCGTCGCCGCGTCGATCTGGAAGCGTACCTCCGGCCCGCAGGCCATCTCCACCGGCTCCAAAGAGAGACCGCGCAGCACGTTGCGATAGGCGACATAGCCGGGCCGCGCGAGCGCGACGCGATCGCCCGGCTTGAACAGCGTGGCCAGCGCCAGCACCAGTGCCGGAGAGGCGCCGGCGGTGAGCAGGATGCGCTCGGGGTCGACATCGACGCCGTAGAGGGTGCGATAGCGCCGGGCGAGGGCGGCGCGCAGCTCGACGCTCTCCCAATAGCCCATCGGATCGGCGTCGAGCACGCGCTTGGCCGCCTCGATCGCCGCCCGCGGCGCGCCGGTGGAGGGCTGGCCGAACTCCATGTGGATCACCGAGCGTCCCTGCGCCTTCAGCTCGTGCGCGAGGCGGCCGATGCCGATGGCGTGGAAAGGCTCGACGTCGGCGACCATGAGAACTCCTGCTCGACGGCCATCGCGGCCTCGGCTGACGATCGGTACGATCCTTCAGCAGCCGTCTCGACGCGAACGCCTGGCGGCAGCCTGACCACAGCTACTTGAACGCGCTCGCCCCGGCTTCGTGCAAGTGGCCGAGGCTCGAGAGCTTATCGGCTTCCAGAGCCCCGACGCCCTATGGGCAGCAGGTGCGCCGGGTCGATTGACCTCAGCAACCGGCGCGTCATTTGCGTGTCATCTTCCCCGCGGCAGGGTTCGGCCGCCGCCTCACGAGGACGATTTCGATGACGCAAGCCGACGCCAAGACCGCCGCCGCGACGCCGAAGACCCCGGAGCCCTGCGCCATCGTCATCTTCGGCGCCTTCGGCGACCTGACCAAGCGCCTCGTGATGCCGGCGATCTACAATCTCGGCTGCGAAAAGATACTGCCCGAGAAGGTCGCGGTTATCGGCGTCGATCTGGCGGAGGGCGATGCCGAGAGCTGGAAGAAGCACCTGCACGACATGCTGAAGAGCTTCGTCGGCAACTCGTCCTCCGAGTTCGACGTCGACCACATCGAGGAGGACACCTGGGCCAAGCTCGCCGGCACGATGCAATACGTGAAGGGCGACATGACCAGGCCCGATCTCTACAAGGACATCGGCACCGCACTCGACAAGGCCGGCTTCGCGCAGGGCAACGCGATCTTCTATTTCGCGATCGCCGACCGTTTCTTCGCCACCGTCGCGCAGCAGCTCGGCGAGGCGAAGCTTACGAGGCAAGGCGACAAGCACGACGGCGTGCCGAGCTTCTGGCGGCGCGTGGTCGTCGAGAAGCCGTTCGGCCACGACATCTCGTCGGCGATCGCGCTCAACAAGAGCCTGCTGCAGACGCTGGAAGAGGACCAGATCTTCCGCATCGACCATTTCCTCGGCAAGGAGACTGTGCAGTCGATCATGACGTTCCGCTTCGCCAACGGCATGTTCGAGCCGATCTGGAACCGCGACCGCATCGACTCCGTGCAGATCACCGCCGCCGAGGTGGTGGGCGTCGAGCAGCGCGGCAAGTTCTACGAGCCGACCGGCGCCCTGCGCGACATGATCCCGAACCACCTCTTCACGCTGATGGCGATGGTCGCGATGGAGCCGCCGGTGTCGTTCGACGCCAAGGGCATCCGCGACCGCAAGGCCGAGCTGTTTGCCTCGATGCCGCCGCTGAAGCCCGAGGACGCCGTGCGCGGCCAATATACGGCGGGCGAGGTGAAGGGCCGGAAGAGCCTGGACTATCGTTCGGAGCCAAACGTCTCGCCGCAGTCGATCACCGAGACCTATGTCGCGATGCGCGTCGGCATCGATTCCTGGCGCTGGGCCGGCGTGCCGTTCTACCTGCGCACCGGCAAGCACATGACGGACCGCCTCACCGAGATCGCGATCCGCTTCAAGCCGGCGCCGATGGCGCAGTTCCAGGGCACCGACATCAAGGAATTGTCGGCGAACTGGCTCGTCGTGCGCATCCAGCCGCAGGAGGGCATCTCGCTGCAGTTCGAGGTCAAACGGCCGGGTCCCGACGTCGAGGTCTCGACCGTCAACATGGACTTCGCCTACAAGGACTTCTTCAAGCACGAGCCGAACGTCGGCTACGAGACGCTGATCTACGACGTGATGATCGGCGACGCGACGCTGTTCAACCGCGCCGACATGGTCGAGGACGCCTGGCGCGTCGTGCAGCCGATCCTCGATGCCTGGAAGACCGGCGAGCCGGCGATGTACGCGTCGGGCGCGGCGGGGCCGAAAGAAGCCGACGAGTTGCTCGCCCGCGAGGGCCGCCACTGGCGCAAGGTCGAGGCCGTCGTCAAGGCATAGCGCCCCGCCGCGTTTGGTGGCACCACCTTGTCGTTCCGGGCCGCCGCTTCGCGTTCCCGAAACCACAGGGAGAGCCGCGCATGATCGTCATCGGCCTCACCGGCTCGGTCGGCATGGGCAAGTCGACGACGGCCGGGATGTTCGCCGCCGCCGGCCTCCCCGTGTTCGATGCGGACGCCGCCGTGCATCGGCTCTACGAGAGCGCCGCGGTCGCCCCGGTCGAGGCCGCCTTCCCCGGCGTGGCGCGCGACGGACGCATCGACCGCGAGGAACTCGGCAAGAAGGTGATCGGCGACGCCATAGCGATGCGCAGGCTCGAGGCCATCGTCCATCCCCTGGTCCGCGCCGAGCGCGAGGCCTTCCTCGCCAAGGCCCGCGCCGCCGGCGCGCCGATGGCGGTGCTCGACATCCCCCTGCTCTACGAGACCGGCGGCGAGGCGGAGGTCGACACCGTCGTGCTCGTCTCGGCGCCCAAAGCTGTGCAGAAGGCCCGCGTCCTCGCCCGTCCGGGCATGACCGAGGCGCGCTTCGCGGCCATACTGGCCAAGCAGATGCCCGACGCGGAGAAGCGCCGCCGCGCCGACCACATCATCGAGACCGGCGACGGGCTCGAGGCGGCGGAGCGTCAGGTGCAGGCGCTCGTGAGGCAGCTCTCCGAACGGAGCCGAGGGACTTAAGCTTTTGCGCGAGATCGTCTTCGACACCGAGACCACCGGGCTCGATCCGGCCTCCGGCCACCGCGTCGTCGAGATCGGCTGCGTCGAGCTCTTCAACGGCATCCCGACCGGCCGCACGCTGCACCATTATCTCGATCCGCAGCGCGACATGCCGGCGGAGGCCTTCGCCGTCCACGGCCTGTCGATCGAGTTCCTCACCGGCAAGCCGCTGTTCGCCGAGATCGCCGACGAGTTCCTCGAATTCACCGACGGCGCCAAGCTCGTCGCGCACAATGCCGAGTTCGACTTCCGCTTCATGAGCGCCGAGCTGGTCGCGCTGGGCCATCCGGCGCTCGAGCTGGGGCGGATGGTCGACACGCTGGCGCTGGCGCGGCGCCGCCACCCCGGCTCGCCGGTCAGCCTCGACGCGCTGTGCCAGCGCTACGGCATCGACAACTCACGCCGTACCAAGCACGGCGCCCTGCTCGATGCCGAGATCCTGGCCGAGGTCTACGCCGAGCTCAACGGCGGCCGTCAGGCGACCCTCGTCTTCGCCGGCCCGGCGACCCGCGGCTGGGGCGGCGTCTCGACCGTCGCCCGGCGCCCCCGGCCGACGCCGCTGGCCCCCGCGCTCACCGACGACGAGGCCGCGCGCCATGCCGCCTTCGTGGCGGGCATGGGCGACGCGGCGATCTGGCGACGCTATGCGACCGCGGTGGCGGCGGAATAGCTCGAGCACCTTTGCGATCGACGTTGCCGGCTACCGAGAGCTCGGGCAGGCGTGCCCGTTGAACATCTCGAGCTTGGCGCAATTCGTCTGGCAGCCGTAGCCGAGGATGCGGTCGCGGATGTCCGGATCGACTGCGGCTTTTGCCTTGGCAATGCAGTCGTCGGCGCAGGTCTTGATGCGCTCCGCAAGCGCCCGGTGGCAGGCGTCGGGCTCGGGGGCGGCCGGCGCCGCGCCTGGCGCCGCGGTGCCGGCGAGCAGCGCCGCCGCCACGATTAGCGCCCGGATGTGATGGGTCGGTGCGGCGGCCCTCAGGCCGTCGCTCCGCTCTGCTTGGCCACCTCGGCCATGCGCGACTGATAGAGCGCGCCGAAGTCGATCGGGTCGATGTAGAGCGGCGGGAAGCCGCCGCCGCGCACCGCCTCGGCGATGATCTGGCGGGCGAAGGGGAACAGCAGCCGCGGGCACTCGATCATCACCACCGGGTGGCGCTGCTCCTCGGGGATGTTCTGGAGGCGGAAGATGCCGGCGTAGTCGAGCTCGAACTTGAACAGCGTATCGGCGCCCTCGCCCGCGGTGCCCTCGAGCAGGAGGTCGACCAGGAACTCGTTCTCGGCGAGCTGCTGGGCGTTGACGTTGACCTGGATCGAGATGTTCGGCTGCTTCTCCTGCGGCCCCAGCGAACGCGGCGCGTTGGGGTTCTCGAAGGAGAAATCTTTGGTGAACTGCACCAGGGCGTTCAGCGACGGCGCGCTCTGCCCGGCTTGTGGCTCGGCCGCGCCATTCCCGTTCGTCTCCGCCATGATCGCGTCCCTTCCCAAGCCTCTGCGCCTGCCGAGAATGCAGGTCCGTCCTTGCGGCACCGGCTAGCATGAATGCGGGGAGCGTCACAAGGACGGCTGCCGCGTCGCGGCGACCCGCAATCGGGCCGACGCGGGCATCCGGCGGCTGGTCGATCATGGCCGCGATCGAGGGCCCCGGCAGTCGCCGGGCGATCGCGCCGCCGCGCCTTTGCCTTTGGCGGCGATTTCGTTCAGGAACCGGCGCGTCCACGCGAAGCGAGCCAGCATGACGAAAGCCATCGTCGGGATCATCGGCGGGTCCGGCGTCTATCACCTGCCCGGCCTCGAAGACCTTCGCGAGGAGCACGTCTCGACGCCCTGGGGCGAGCCCTCGGACGCTCTGCATTTCGGCCGGATCGGCGACACCGAGGCGGTGTTCCTGCCGCGGCACGGGCGCGGCCATCGCCTCGCGCCAGACGGCATCAACTACCGCGCCAACATCGACGCGCTGAAACAGGTCGGCGTCACCGACCTCGTCTCCGTCTCGGCCTGCGGCTCGTTCAAGGAGGAGCTGGCTCCCGGCACCTTCGTCGTCGCCGACCAGTTCGTCGACCGCACCGTCGGGCGGCAGAGCTCGTTCTTCGGCAACGGCTGCGTCGCCCATGTCTCGATGGCGCATCCCGTCGCCCCGCTGCTGGCCAAGCGCTGCCTGGCCGCCGCGGAGGCGGAGAACATCCATGCTGTCGCCGGCGGGACCTACGTCTGCATGCAGGGTCCGCAATTCTCCTCGCTCGCCGAGTCGCTGGCCTACAAGGCGGCGGGCTACGACGTGATCGGCATGACGGCGATGCCCGAGGCCAAGCTCGCCCGCGAGGCCGAGCTCTCCTACGCGATCGTCGCGATGGTGACCGACTACGATTGCTGGCATCCCGGCCACGACGCCGTCGACGTCGCGGCGATCATCGCCGTTCTGCGGGCCAACGCCGACAACGCGGCGCGCCTCGTCGCGCGGCTGCTGCGCGATTTCCCGGCCGCGCACGAGCCGTGTCCCCAGGGCTCCGACAGAGCGCTGGACACCGCGCTGATCACCGCACCCGAGGCGCGCGACCCGGAAGTGCTGCAGAAACTCTCGACCATCATGAAACGGGTCTCGGACCGATGAACGCACGCTACGACCTCCTCCCGACGATCCGTGCGATCCCGGACTATCCTAAGCCGGGCATCATGTTCCGCGACATCACGACGATGCTCGGCGACGCGGAGGCGTTCCGCTTCGCGGTCGACGAGATGGTGCGGCCGTGGGCCGGCAAGAAGATCGACAAGGTGGCGGGGATCGAGGCGCGCGGCTTCATCCTCGGCGGCGCCATCGCGCATCAGCTGTCGGCGGGCTTCGTGCCGATCCGCAAGAAGGGCAAGCTGCCGCACGCCAAGGTCAGCGTCGCCTATTCGCTCGAGTACGGCATCGACGAGATGGAGGTGCATTCCGACGCCGTGACGCCGGGCGAGAAGGTGATCCTCGTCGACGACCTCATCGCCACCGGCGGCACCGCCGAGGGCGCGGTGAAGCTTTTGAAGCAGATCGGCGCCGAGGTGGTGGCCGCGTGCTTCGTGATCGATCTGCCGGACCTGGGCGGCGCCGCGAAGATCGAGGCGCTCGGCAC
>CAZZZM010000008.1:8106-13862 GCA_964658465.1 uncultured Nakamurella sp. | reverse complement strand
CGGTCGGCATATTGCGCGCCTTCCGCCCGCGGCGCGACGCAGACGACGGACATCGTGCCCGCCGTGTCGAAGCGGAGGAAATAGGAGATCGCCACCGGCGTCTCGCTCTGGCCCTCGGTCCCGTCGGCGTCGACCTCCGCCCATTGCGCGCCGTCGGCTTGGAACAGCTTGGTCGACCGCACCGCCGTCGTGCGGACGGCCTGGAACGCCTGCAGCTGCGCCTTCGCGAAGGCCTCGCGGTCGTCTTTCGGCGGCGCACCGTCGCTCGTCGTCACCACCACATGGGCCTGGCTCTGGTTGGGATCGACGTCCTTGCTGCCGTCGACCAGGATAAGCGCGGCGCCAAGCGCGGTGGCGGAGATGCGGAACCCGGCGAGATCGCCGACCGCGAACGGCAACGCGGCGACCTGCGCGTCGAGGGCCGGCCTTGGACGGAACGCGACGGTGCGCAAGGCGGCGTCGATCGCCGCCTCGTTGACCTTCTGGTCATTGTCGGGGAGCTGGGCCGCCACGACGGCGGTCTCGGTCGGGCCGTGGAGCACCAGCACCCACTTGCGGATCTGCATGGCGCCGAGAGCGATACTGCCCTTCACCAAAAAGCCGTGCGAGCCGTTGACCTCGACGTCGTCGGCCTGCTTGGCCCCGAAGCGCGACACGAACATCGCCCGGCTCGCGTCGATCTGGTCGTAGGCGGCCGCCGGCATCTCGGTGATGACGATCGAGGCGTCGCCCACCTTGAACCCGTCGAAGGTCTTGGCGACCTTCATCTCCGGCGGCGGCTCCAGCCCGACGCCGCTGGCACCGGGAAAGACCGGCGCGGCGATGGCGACCGTGGGCGCCCCGAGAGCGAGGGTGACGAGCGTGGCTTTGAGGATGTGTCGCGACATGGCGCCTACCTAGCGCTTAAGGCCGGGCGCACCAAAGAAAAAGCGCGGAGATCGCTCTCCGCGCTTCGGACCATGGAAGTCCGGGACGACCGCCTTACGGGATCGAGACGACCGGCGTGCCGACGTTGACGCGGTCGTAGAGGTCGACGACGTCCTCGTTCAGCATGCGGATGCAGCCGTAGGAGGCGGAGGTGCCGACCGACTTGCGCATCTTCTGCGTGGTGCCGTGGATCGCGACCTGGTCGAGCTGCAGCGTCAGGGCCCGCTCGCCCATCGGGTTGTTCGGCGCGCCGCCGGGGATCAGCTGCGGCAGCTCCGGATGGTCGCGCGCGACGACGGCCGGCGGCGACCAGTCGGGGCGGATGAACTTGCCCTCGATGTAGGTCTTGCCGCGCCACGACTTGCCGGTCTTGCCGATCGCGACGGGATAGCGGATCGCGGTGCCGTCGCCGTTCGTGAAGTACAGCTGATGCTCGTGCTGCGAGATGATGATCATGCCCGCCGGGTAGGTCGAGGGAACCTGCACCGACTGCTTGGCGACGGCCGGCGTGAACGCCGCAGCGCCGAGGAGGCCAGCCGCCAGGGCGACGGGCGCAAAAAGCCGTTCGGCCCGCAGGCCGGTCAACGAATGCTTGCTCATATTATCCCCGCTGGACCAAGTCACTCACGCGCCGCGAGGGGCGCCGAAGTCCATGTCGAGACAATAGCAAGGCAAGCGTTCAAGCAGAGTTAAAAGATCGCGACCGGCGCACTCCGCCGCCCGCTGTTGCGCCGGAGTCGCATAATCGCCGCAATTCGGCTCGGTCGCGGCAGGGTTTTCCCTGTTCCGCAACACGACGGGTTTTTTTGAAAGCCCGTCGCGTCTCAAACCAACCCGGTCAGCTCGCCTTCTCGCCGGACTTCTGGGGCCGATTCGCCACCAGGTCGTCGACGACGGCGGGGTCGGCGAGCGTCGAGGTGTCGCCGAGCTTGTCGACCTCGTTCTCGGCGATCTTGCGCAGGATGCGGCGCATGATCTTGCCCGAGCGCGTCTTCGGCAGGCCGGGCGCGAACTGGATGATGTCGGGCGAGGCGATCGGACCGATGTCCTTGCGGACCCAGGTGACGAGTTCCTTGCGCAGCGACTCGTCGCCCTCGATGCCCTGGTTGAGCGTCACGTAGGCATAGATGCCCTGGCCCTTCTGGTCGTGCGGGTAGCCGACCACGGCGGCCTCAGACACCTTCTCGTGCGCGACGAGCGAGGATTCGACCTCGGCCGTGCCCATGCGATGGCCGGAGACGTTGATGACGTCGTCGACGCGGCCGGTGATCCAGTAATAGCCGTCGCCGTCGCGCCGGCAGCCGTCGCCGGTGAAGTACTTGCCCTTGTAGGTCGAGAAGTAGGTCTCGACGAAGCGCTTGTGGTCGCCGTAGACGGTGCGCATCTGGCCGGGCCAGGAGCGGGCGATGACGAGGTTGCCCTCGCAGGCGCCCTCCTGCACGTTGCCCTCGGCGTCGACGATCTCAGGCTCGATGCCGAAGAACGGCGTCGTCGCCGAGCCGGGCTTCAGCGCCGTGGCGCCGGGCAGCGGCGTGATCAGGTGGCCGCCGGTCTCGGTCTGCCACCAGGTGTCGACGATCGGGCAGCGGCTGTCGCCGACCACCTTGTAGTACCAGTTCCACGCCTCGGGGTTGATCGGCTCGCCGACGGTGCCGAGCACGCGCAGGCTCTTGCGGCTGGTCTTCTCGACCGGGCCGGTGCCGCCGCCCATCAGCGCGCGGATCGCCGTCGGCGCGGTGTAGAAGATCGCGACGTTGTGCTTGTCGCAGATCTCCCACATGCGCGAGGTCGACGGATAGGTCGGCACGCCCTCGAACATCAGCGTCTTGGCGCCGTTGGCGAGCGGCCCGTAGACGATGTAGCTGTGCCCGGTGACCCAGCCGATGTCGGCGGTGCACCAGTACACCTCGCCGTCGTGGTAGTCGAAGACGAGCTCGTGGGTCATCGCCGCGTAGACGAGATAGCCGCCGGTGGTGTGCAGCACGCCCTTCGGCGCGCCGGTCGAGCCCGAAGTGAAGAGGATGAAGAGCGGATCCTCCGCGTTCATCGGCTCCGGCTCGCACTCGGCCGAGGCCTTCTCGACCTCGTCGTGGTACCAGGTGTCGCGGTTATCCTTCCACTCGATCTTGCCGCCGGTGCGCTTGACGACGATCACCGTCTCGACGATGCCGGCCTTGTCGATCGCCGCGTCGGCATTGGCCTTCAGCGGCACCTTCTTCGAGCCGCGCAGGCCCTCGTCGGCGGTGATCATGACCTTCGAGCCGCAGCCCGTGATGCGGTTGGCCAGCGAGTCGGGCGAGAAGCCGCCGAAGACGATCGAGTGCACGGCGCCGATGCGCGCGCAGGCGAGCATCGCGTAGGCCGCTTCCGGGATCATCGGCATGTAGATCGTGACGGTGTCGCCCTTCTTGACGCCCTTCGCCTTGAGCACGTTGGCGAGCCGGCAGACGTGGCCGTGCAATTCCTTGTAGGTGATCTCCTTCGACTCGCCGGGGTCGTCGCCTTCCCAGATGATCGCGACCTGGTCGCCGCGCTTTTCGAGGTGGCGGTCGATGCAGTTCATCGCGACGTTGGTGACGCCGTCCTCGAACCATTTGATCGAGACGTCCGGCGCCTCGTACGAGCAGTTCATCACCTTGGTGTAGGGCTTGATCCAGTCGATACGCTTGCCGTGCTCGCCCCAGAACCCGTCGGGGTCCTTCAGCGAGCGCGCGTACATCTCGTCGTACTTGGCCTTGTCGATCAGCGCGTGCGCCGCGATTTCGTTTGGAACCGGAATCGTATTGTCGGACACCTGCGCCTCCCAGCAACGTTTTTGGCCCGAGCAATCCGCGGGCCTTGCCGATCAACTAAGGCAATGAACAGGCGATGCAAATCCCGCGTTCGACGAAGGCGATGCGTCGAAACCAGGCAATTTCGGGTGTGCGATCGAGGAGATCGGGTGGGCGCCGTTCGTCCACGGCCGTTCGGCGTTTCCCGACTGGGCAGGCGGACGCGGCGACGGTGCTTATCGACCGCCTGCGCGTCGCGCCAAGACGCTACTTGCAGTCCTTGGTGATGCGAGCGAGCGCCGGCTTCAGCCCGTCGAGCGCATAGGTGTCGACGGTGGCCGGGCCCTTGGCGGCGGCGGCCTTGACGATGAGCGTGCCGCCGCGCTGCAGCGTCTCGACGAACTTGGCTTCGTCCTCGGGATTCTTGATCCAGGCGTTCGAGCCCTTGGCGACGAGGTCGAAGGCGGCGCGGCCGACCTTGGCCTCGGCCCTGCTCGACTCCTTCACCGGGAAGCCCATGATGATCGACACTTCGTCGTGCACCTTCTCGCCCGGGCGGTCGGAGATGAAGATGTAGGCGGCGTCGCGCTTGACCTCGGGGCGGCGCTCCTTCGGCGAGGCCAGGGCGTAGCAGGTGCGCGCCTTGCCGGTCTTGGCGACATAGGCGCCCCAGTCGCCGAAGGTGGCGACCTGTTGCGGCTTGTTGGGATCCTTCTTTGGGGTCGCCGCCTGGTCCGCGTCCTTTTTGGGCGTGGCGTGCCGGCGCGCCTCCGCCGGCGCCGCCGCGAGCGCGCAGGCGGCAAGGAGCAGAAGGGCGGTCGTCAGGGGGCGGATCATGGCCGCATCACTCTCCGGCAAAGCCGTTCGTTGAGGGTTAACGGCGCCGGACATGCGCGCCGAAGCGGGCGAAATTCGGGACTTTCGCCGCCCTACGCCCGCGACGTCGCGCGCAGCAGCGCCTCGCCGAGCTGGTTGGCCGCGACGACGGTGATCGCCAGCGCCAGCGCCGGAAAGACCAGGAGGTGCACCGAGCCCTGCACGTGGCGGGCGCCGTCGGCGATCAGCGTGCCCCAGCTCGTCAGCGGCTCCTCGACGCCGAGGCCGAGGAAGGACAGGAAGCTCTCGGCGAGGATCACGCGCGGCACGAGCAGCGCGAGATAGGCGACGATCGTGCCGGTGATGTTCGGCACGATATGCATCGCCAGAACCGACGCGTCGCTGGCGCCGAGCGCGTGCGCGGCGACGACGAACTCGCGACGCTTCAGGGACAGCGTCTGCCCGCGCACGATGCGCGCCATGTCGAGCCACTCGACGGCGCCGATCGCCACGAAGATCAGCCACAGCGAACGCCCGTAGAGCGTGATGAGCACGATGACGAGGAAGATGAAGGGCAGCGCGTAGACGACGTCGACGAGGCGCATCATCGCGCCGTCGACCCGGCCTCCGACATAGCCCGCGACGGCGCCCCACACCACGCCGATGCCGAGCGCGACGCACGAGGCCAGCGCGCCGACGGCGAGCGAGATGCGCCCGGCGACGAGGATGCGGACCAGCAGGTCGCGCCCGTTGGTGTCCGTCCCGAACAGAAAGGTCTCGGGGTGGACCACGACGGGGACGGTGAGCGAGCGACCGCCGTCGCCAACCACCGGCGCCCCGGCGAGGCGGAACATGTCCGACCGCTCGATGGTGCGCGCGACGCGCGGGTCGACCGGCCCGACGTCGGTGAAGCGGAGGGCATCGCGGTCACCGTCGCGCACCAGCGCCACGTCGCCACGGGCGCGGATGGCGAGCGCCGCGACGGCGGCCTCCCGCTCGAGCGGCGTCGGATGCGCGACGAGCGAGGGCGGCACCTGCACGTAGTCGGGATAGACCGCATCGTAGGGATGCGGCGCCCAGAGGAGCGAACCGTAGCAGGCCAGGGCCATGAGGAGGAGCGTCGCCAGGCTGGCGACACCGGCGGGACCGAGCGACCGGGGCCTCAAGCAGCGACCCTGGCGACTGTCATGAAAACGAAGCCGTGCGGCCGGCGCGGATCAAGCATGAGAGCGTACGTCTGCC
>CAZZZM010000008.1:3529-8006 GCA_964658465.1 uncultured Nakamurella sp. | reverse complement strand
GAGCCTCACTCCGACCGCACCCTCGGGTCGAGCACCCCGTAGGCGAGATCGACCGCGAGGTTGAAGACGACGACCATGGTGCCGACGACCACGACCGTCGCCATGGTCAACGTGTAGTCGCGCGAGAGCGCGCCATCGACGAAATAGCGGCCGATGCCGGGGATGCCGAAGATCGTCTCGACGACGATCGAGCCCGTGAGCAAGGCTGCTGCGGCCGGCCCGCAATAGGACAGCACCGGCAGGATGGCGCCGCGCAGCGCATGCCGGGCGATCAGGTGCCGCGGCAGGCCGTAGGCGCGCAGCGTCCTGATGTGCGGCGCGGCCATCGCCTCGCGCATGCCGGCCGCCGTCAGCCGGGCGACGATCGCGATCTGCGGCAGCGCCAGCGTCAGGACCGGCAGAATCTGATGCGACGGCGCCCCGTCGCCCCAGCCGCCGACGGGCAGGATCCGCAGGTCGAGGCCGAGCCAGACCTGCAACAGCGGCGCGATGACGAATGGCGGCACGGCGAGCCCGAAGATGGCGAACAGCGCGATGGCGCCGTTGGCCAGGCGACCGTGGCCGCCGCCCGCGACGCCGAGCAGCACGCCGGCGACGAGCGCGAGGGCGAGCGCTTCGACGCCGAGCCGTATCGAGATCGGCAGCGCCTTGGCGAAGAGGTCGTTGACCGTGAAATCGCGCCAATGCGTGCTCGGCCCCAGATCGCCGTGCGCCAGCGCCTTCAGATAGAGCCAGAACTGGATCGGCAGCGGCTTGTCGAGCCCGTAGAGGTGCTCGAGGCCGGCTTTGATGCCGGGGTCGAGCGCGCGCTCCTGGTCGAACGGGCCGCCCGGCGCCAGGCGCATCAGGACGAACGACAGCGCGATGACGACGAACAGCGTCGGGACGGCGGCGGCGAGGCGGGTGACGACGAGCCGGGCCATGAGCTTCCGACAAGGAAAGAGCCGCGAGCGTAGGCCCGCGGCTCCCTGCTGTCGAGTTGGACGAGGCCTACTTCACCTTGTCGGCGATCCCCTTGAAGCCGGCTTCGTAGATGCCGCCGATGACCTCTTCCGCCTTGGCGTTCGGCGCGCCCTTGGCCTTGAACTTGCCCATCCAGGTCACCTTGGAGCCCGAGCCGCTCTTCATGACCTTGATGGTGGAATGGTAGTCCTCGACCGGCAGCGGGCTCTCGAGGATCTTGTAGGAATACTTCATGTCCTTGTCGTCGACGGAGGTCCGCTCCTCCTTGATGGTGCCGCCGCCCTTCAGCGACAGCGTCCGGACGTCCTTTCCGTCCATCTTCGAGGGCTCGCACTTTTCGATCGCAGGATGCCACTGACCGATGCTGCAGAACTCGGCGATCGTCTTCCAGACCGTCTCGGGCGACGCGGGAATGTCCGCGGACTTCGTGACCTCGAGCGCGAAGGCGGGCGACAGGGACATCAGCGTGGCAGCAACGGCTGCGGCGAGGGTCGTCTTCAAGCGTAACCTCCTGTGATCGTTCTTTTGGCACGCGACATTCTGCGGCCACGCTTGATCTAGCGCAGCCGTATCCGCGGTCGAGTGGACGAACGTCCGGTTGGCTTAATTTAATCTATCGCCCGATGCGTGATCACCGCACGACGCGCAGCCCGCGCGGCAGATCGGCCCCGCCGTCGTCGGCATCCGGGAAGAGCTGATCGACCGCGTCCATCAGCTTCGCGGTCTGCGCCCGCAGCGTCGCGAGCTGGCGTTCGAGCTCGTGCACGTTGCTGGACGACCGCGCCGCCTCGGCCTCCGCGCGGGCCGCCTTGGCCTGCGCGTCGCGCGCCACCTCCTCGGCGCGGGCGGCGGCCCGCAGCGCGTCGCCCGTCACCCGCTCTTCCTCGGCGAGCTTCTGCGTGAGGTCGCGGACCTTCAGCTCGTAGGCGGACAGCTTGTCGAGCAGGATGCCGTAGGTCTCGGTGACCTTGTTGATCGTCTCGATCGACGTGGCGACGTCGGTGTCGTGATCGCCCCTGCCGAGATCCTGCGCGGCACCCCGCTGCGACCCGCCGTCGCCGGCGTCGTCACGCCGCGTCCGGCCTGCGGGCTCGCGCATCGGCCGCCCCGTCAGCGTGCTTCCCGTCCGACGCGTCCCGTCCATGGCGAAGCTCCCCGCGCGAATCATGCGCGACGAGTCTCGCCGGTACGTCGAGCGAAGTCCATTGGCGCGGGCGGTCAGGCGACCGCGCGCAGCCCCGTCTCGCCCTGCAGCGCCTTGGCCTCGCGGCGATAGGCGGTGAGCACGAACTCGGTATAGCCGTTCGGCTGCTCGCGGCCCTTGAAGACGAGCTCGCAGGCGGCGCGGAAGGCGGGACCGTCGAAGCGGGGCGCCATCGGCTGGTAGACCGGGTCGGACGCGTTCTGCTTGTCGACGACCGCCGCCATCTTCTTCAGCACGGCCATCACCTCCGCCTCGTCGACGATGCCGTGGTGCAGCCAGTTGGCGATGTGCTGCGAGGAGATGCGCAGCGTCGCGCGGTCTTCCATCAGCCCAATGTTGTTGATGTCGAGCACCTTGGAGCAGCCGACGCCCTGGTCGATCCAGCGCACGACGTAGCCGAGCAGGCCCTGCGCGTTGTTCTCGAGCTCTTGCGCCACGTCGCGCGGATCGAAGTTCGACTGCGCCAGCGGGATCGTCAGCAGGTCGCGCAACTCGGCCGGCTTGCGGGCGCGCAGCGCCTGCTGGCGCTCGGCGACGTCGACCTCGTGATAGTGCAGCGCGTGCAGCGTCGCCGCCGTCGGCGACGGCACCCAGGCGGTGTTGGCCCCCTGCTCAGGATGCGTGCGCTTCATCGTGCGCATCAGCGCCATCTGGTCGGGCGCGGCCCACATGCCCTTGCCGATCTGCGCGCGACCGGGCAGGCCGGAGGCCAGGCCGACGTCGACGTTCAGGTCCTCGTAGGCGGCGATCCACGGCGTCTGCTTCATGACGTTCTTGCGCACGACCGGACCCGCCTCCATCGAGGTGTGGATCTCGTCGCCGGTGCGGTCGAGGAAGCCGGTGTTGATGAAGCACACGCGCTCGGATGCCGCCTGGATGCAGGCCATCAGGTTGGCGGAGGTGCGCCGCTCCTCGTCCATGATGCCCATCTTGAGCGTGTTGCGCGGCAGGCCGACGATGTCCTCGACCCGGCCGAACAGCTCGTCGGTGAAGGCGACCTCCTCCGGCCCGTGCTGCTTCGGCTTGACGATGTAGACCGAGCCGGTGCGCGAATTATGCAGCGGCTGCGTGCCGTAGAGATCGTGCCGCGCGATGGTCGCGGAGACGAGCGCGTCGAGCAGCCCCTCGCCGATCTCGCGGCCCTCGCCGTCGAGCACCGCGTTGGTGTTCATATGGTGGCCGACGTTGCGCAGGAGCATGAGCGCCCGGCCCGGCAGCCGCAGCTCGCCGCCGCGGGCGTTCTTGTAGACGCGGTCGCCGGCCAGCACGCGGTGCACGGTGGCGCCCCCCTTCTGGAACGCCTCGCGCAGGTTGCCCTTCATCAGGCCGAGCCAGTTGCGATAGCAGGCGACCTTGTCCTCCGCGTCGACCGCGGCGACCGAATCCTCCATGTCCATGATCGCCGAGATCGCCGATTCGACGATGACGTCGGCGACGCCGGCGGGATCGTTGCGGCCGATCGCATGCGCGCGGTCGATCACGATCTCGACGTGCAGGCCGTTGTTCGAGACGAGGATCAGGCTCGGCGCGGAGGGCGTGCCCTGATAGCCGTCGAAGCGGTCCTGGTGCGCCAGGCCGGTCTCGCTGCCGTCGACGAGCGACACGACGAGCTTGCGGTTCTCGACGCGATAGCCGGCGGCGTTCGCATGCGAGCCGATGGCCAGCGGCGCGACGAGATCGAGCACCGCCTTCGCCTCGGCGACCACGCGGGCGCCGCGGACGGGATTGTAGCCCTTGCCCTTCTCGGCGCCGCGATCCTCGGCGATCGCATCGGTGCCGTAGAGGGCGTCGTAGAGGCTGCCCCAGCGGGCGTTGGCGGCATTCAGCGCATAGCGGGCGTTGGAGATCGGGACGACCAGCTGCGGGCCGGCGATCTCGGCGATCTCGGGGTCGACGTTGGCCGTCGTGATGGCGCGCGGCGCGGGCTGCGGCTCGAGATAACCGATGTCGCGCAGGAAGCCTTCGTAGGCATCCTGGTCGATCGGCGCAGGATGGGCGCGGTGCCAGGCGTCGATCTTGGCCTGCAATTCGTCGCGACGGGCGAGCAGCGCGCGGTTGCGCGGCCCGAGATCGGCGACGAGCGCCGCGAGACCGGCATAGAAGGCCGCCTCGTCGACCCCGGAGTTCGGCAGCGCCTCGGTGACGAGAAAGTCGTGAAGGTGTCCCGCGACGGCGAGGCCGTTCCTCTCGATGGTCTTCATGGCGCCTCCAGCGACTTTGGTGTTCGCAGCCGCAGCATGAGGGCGGCCGACGCCCTCGTCAATTTTTCCGAAATTATTTTCCGGACATCCCGAACAAAAATTCAAGCCC
>CAZZZM010000008.1:0-3429 GCA_964658465.1 uncultured Nakamurella sp. | reverse complement strand
GTCGAGCTCGCGCCCTCGTCGGCCTATCGGCTGCTGCAGACGCTGGCCGCGCGCGGCTACGTCGAGTTCCTGGAGCGCGACCAGCTCTGGGTGATCGGCGTCGAAGCCTTCCGGACCGGGATGGCGTTCCAGAGGCGCTATTCGATCGCCTCCGTCGGGCGCCCGCTGCTCGGCGACCTCGTGCAGGCGTCGGGCGAGACGGCGAACATCGCGATCTTCGAAGGCGGCGAGATCGTCTTCGTCGCGCAGGTCGAGAGCCAGGAGCCGATCCGCGCCTTCTTCCGCTCCGGCGAGCGGCGCGCCGTGCACGCGTCGGGCATCGGCAAGGCGCTGCTCGCCGAGATGCCGCGCCGCGCCGTGGAGCGGATCATCGCGGAAAAGGGGCTCGAGCGCTTCACGCCGCGCACCCTCGTGAGCGCGAGGGCGCTGTTCGACGACCTCGGCCGCGCGCACGTACGCGGCTGGGCGCTCGACGATGAAGAGCGCAACCCCGGCATGCGCTGCATCGCCGCCGCGATCTTCAACGAATACGGCGACCCCGTCGCCGGCCTGTCGGTGTCGGGGCCGGCCGCGCGTCTCGACGACGCCAAGGTCGCCGCGCTTGGCCCGAAGGTGGCGGAGGCCGCGGCCGAGATCACGCGGCTGGTCGGCGGCGTTAGCCTGCCGCGTGCGGGGGCGACGTGAGTTTATGCGGCCCGCCGCAGGTCCGCCCGCACGGAATCGATCGTCGCCCCGGTCAGCACGATCAGCGCGGAGAGCCAGAACCATAGCAGCAGCACGATGACCGCGCCGAGCGAGCCGTAGGTCGCGTCATAGGTGCCGAAGCGCGTGACGTAGAACGAGAAGATCCAGGACGCGAGGATCCAGCCCGAGCCGGCGAAGATCGTGCCGACGGAGAGGAGACGCCAACGCGGGCGCGTCAGGCTCGGGCCGAACCGATAAATGACGTCGAGCGCGAGCAGGATGAAGACGCCGAGCACCGGCCAGCGCGCATAGGCGAGCCACGATTGCAGCACCTCGTCGATCGGCAGGAAAGCGATGATGACGGGCACGATCGCCACCGCGGTCAGCGCGATGATGGCGAACACGATGGCGCCGAGCGTCAGGCCGAGCGCGAGCAGCTGGAAGTGCAGGAAGCTGCGCTGCTCTCGCCGCTCGGTGGCGGCGTTGAGCCCCGACATCATCGCCGAGGTGCCGGCGCGCGCGCCCCAGATCGCCAGCCCGAGGCTGATCAGCAGCCTTATGTTGAGGCTGCCGTTCCGCTTGGTGAGCAGGGCGTTCAGCGATTCGTTGATGAGGTTGGCCGTCTCGCGCGGCAGCAGCGCCGTCAGCTGCTGGACCTGCGTCTGCACCATGTGGGTGTCGCCGAACAGCCCGTAGATCGAGACGAGCGCGCCGAGCGCCGGGAAGACCGCGAACATCCCATAGAAGGCGATGCCGGCCGCGATCAGCATCAGATTGTCCTGCGAGACGCGCATCTGGACCCGGCTCGCCACGGTCCACAGCGAGCGGACGCGGCGGCTGCGCTTCAGCCAGGCGGGGGCGGCCTCCGGCAAGGGATCGGTGCGGTCGAGATCGGGGGCGCTGAGCAGGTCGACCGCCCGCTTCTGCGCCGCGCTCGTCGAGGCTGCGACCGCCACGCCGATCGCGATGAGATACCAGGGCAAAACGGGCGCCGCCTTGGCGCGAGACAGAGACCTGCCGCCGCGGCGCCGCATGGCGCGTCTGTTGGCCGTCGAGCGACCAGGCTTTGCGGTCGCCATCAAATGAGCCGTCCCGGGCCGCGCGCCGCCTCGACCCATCCCGATCCGCGACTTCAACGCGCTCGCCCAACCCATCGCTTACGTATCCGCCATGCCCGACCCTAATCGCTATGGACGATGCGCCCGTTCCACGCCAACGCGAAAATCGGGCGACCGGTGCGCGACGGCACCGCGCCTTGCGGAACCGCCTGCCGGTCTCGTCAGAACTGCCGCCAGCTGTCGCCCGGCGCGCCCTTCTGGTCGAGCACGGAGTCGATCGTATAGGCGGCGGAGATCAGCGCGAGATGGGTCAGTGCCTGCGGGATGTTGCCGATCTGCTCGCCGCCGGGGCCGATCTCCTCGGCAAACAGCCCGAGCTCGTTCGAATAGCTGACGAGCTTTTCGAAATGCAGGCGTGCCCGGCGCACGTGGCCGGAGCGCGCGAGGCACTCGACGAGCCAGAACGAGCATGGCGTGAACGCGCCCTCGTCGCCGGCGAGCCCGTCGACGTTGTCGCCGCCGTCGCCGGTCTCGTAGCGGCGCACCAGCACGTCGGAGGTCAGCTCGCGCTCGATCGCGTCCTGCGTCGACAGCCAGCGCGGGTCGCGCGGCGCGATGAAGCGCATCAGCGGCATCAGCAGCGCCGAGGCGTCGAGCCTGGCACCGCCCTTGTACTGCGTGAACGCGCCGCGCTCCTCGTTCCAGAAATTGTCGTGGATGTCGCGGTAGATGAGATCGCGGTTCTTGGCCCACAGCGGCGCGTCCTCGCCCGGGAGCGAGCGCTTGCGTAGGAGGCGCAAGCCGCGGTCGAGCGCGACCCAGCACATCAGCCGCGACGACAGGAAGTGCCGCCGCTCGCCGCGGATCTCCCAGATGCCCTCGTCGGGCTGGTCCCAGTTACGGCAGACCCAGTTCAGCGTGCGCGCCATCCGCTGCCAGGCCGCATAGGTGACGGGCTCGCCGTACTTGTCGGCGAGGTAGCCGGAATCGAACAGCGCGCCGTAGATGTCGAGCTGCAGCTGCGAGGCGGCGCCGTTGCCGATGCGGACCGGCCGCGAACCGCGATAGCCGGAGAGGTGGTCGAGGGTCGTTTCCGGGGCGTCGGACGACCCGTCGAGCCGGTAGAGGATCTGGAAATCGCCGACCTCGCTGGCATCGGCACGCGCCGACACCCATTCGTTGAAGCGCTGCGCCTCGCCGACATAGCCGAGCCGCATCAGCGCGAAGGTCGCGAAGGCGGCGTCGCGGATCCAGCAGAACCGGTAGTCCCAGTTGCGCGCGCCGCCGATCTTTTCAGGCAGGCCGAAGGTCGCCGCGGCGGCGATCGAGCCGTGCTCGGCCGAGGTGAGCAGCTTGAGCACCAGCGCCGAGCGCATCACATGCTCGCGCCAGCGGCCTCTATAGGAAGAATGCGCCGACCAGCTCTGCCAATAGGCGATGGTCTCGCCGAACGCCTTGTCGTGCAGTCGCTTTAGCTCGGCGTCGCCAGAGGGTTTCTCGTCGCCGCACTCCAGTACGAAGCTGCGGCACTCGCCCTCCTTGAGCGTGAATTGCGCCGAGACCTCGCCGTCGCCCCGCGTCAGCGGCACGGTGGCGCGCAGGCGCAGCGCGCCGGATGCCGTCTGGACGCCAGCGACGAAGGTCGCGGCGTCGCCGGCAAGCGTCACCTCGGGCGGCCCGTCGCGGC
>CAZZZM010000007.1:18633-30669 GCA_964658465.1 uncultured Nakamurella sp. | reverse complement strand
GCTACGCGTCCGACCCGGCGTGGAGCCCGCTCCTGGGGGCGTGAACGGTGCGGCGCGCATCGCGGCGCGCCGACCGGAGTAAACGATCGCCCGCCCGATGGGGGGACGATTGCCGTCGGCCGGCGTCGCAGAACGACCAAGCCGTTTCCCGCACGGCATGAATTTCGGCAGATCGTTGTCTTTTAACGTGTGACCTTCGCCGGGCCTCGCGTGCGGCGAACGGCATGCTACATGCCCTCGCAAGGAGACATTCATGAAGGACATCACCAGCAGCTCGTCCGTGCTCTACGGCACGGGGAGCAGCCGCTACGAGCCGGGCGCGCAATGGTTCCACTGGATCACCGCGGCGCTGGTGTTCACGATCATCCCGCTCGGCTGGGTGTTCGCCGAGTTCAAGACCAAGGGAAACCCGCCGACGAGCTTCGAGGCGCCGTTCCCCGGCACGCCGGCCGACTACGCGACGGCGCACAAGACGATCGGCATCATCATCTTCGCGCTCATCATCGCGCGGCTCGCCTTCCGCCTGCTGAACCCGCCGCCGGCGCTGCCCGGCAGCATGGGCGGCCTGCCGCGCATCCTCTCGAACGCCTCGCACTGGCTGCTCTACCTCGTGCTCTTCTGCATGCCGATCTCGGGCTACGTCGCCTCGTCGGGCAGCAAGCATCCGATCAGCTTCCTCGGCCTCTTCGACCTGCCGAAGCTGCCGGTCTCGCACGAGGTCGGCGAGCAGGCGGCCAGCCTGCACGTTTTCGCGCAGTGGATCCTGCTCGGGCTGATCGCGCTGCACCTCGCCGGCACCGCGTGGCACCTCTTCGTCCGCCGCGACGCGATCCTCGATCGCATGCTGCCGCGCCAGGCCAACGCCGAGTAGAGGTCGGATGCCCAACCGCATGCTCGACATGGTGCTTCCCGCCGGCGCGTCGGCGCTGCGCGACATCACCACGCCCGCCGTCAACTTCGGCGCCACGGCGCAGGACTACGGGCGCTATCGGGCGGGCTTCCCGCAGTCGTTCTTCAAGCGGCTGTTCGCCGACGGCTGGGTGCACGAGGGCGACCACGTGCTCGACCTCGGCACCGGCACCGGCACGATCGCCCGCGGCCTCGCGCTGCGCGGCTGCCACGCGACCGGCCTCGACTCCGAGCAGCACCTTCTTACCGAGGCGGCGCGGCTCGACCGCGAGGCGGCGACCGGCGTCAGCTATGTCGAGGGGCGTGCCGAGGCGACCGGCCTGCCGGCGCAAAGCTTCGAGCTCGTCACCGCCGGCCAGTGCTGGCACTGGTTCGATCGCCAACGGACCGTGCGCGAGGTGGCGCGCGTGCTCAAGCCGGGCGGCCGCATCGTGATCGCCCATTTCGACTGGCTGGCGATGCGCGGCAACGTCGTCGCGATGACCGAGGCGCTGATCAACCGCTACAATCCGAGCTGGCATCTCGGCAATACGTCGGGCCTCTACCCGCCGTGGCTCGCCGACGTCGCCGAAGGCGGCTTCGAGCGGCTGGAGACGTTCTCCTACGACACCGAGGTCGCCTATTCGCACGAGGCCTGGCGCGGCCGCATCCGCGCCTCCGCCGGCGTCGGCGCCTCGCTGCCGGCCGACGAGGTCGCGCGCTTCGATGCCGAGCTCGCGGCGGAGCTGGCGCGCGGCTGGCCGCAGGAGCCGCTCCGGGTGCCGCATCGCGTCTGGGCGCTCAAGGCCGAGTGGCTCGGCTGAGTCGAGCGAAATCGTCGCCGGGCGTCGGCGACCGACCAAATAAACTCTAACCCGTCATCGTCGTTTACGGCGATGGATCGGCGTGCAAGTTTTCGTCGCCCTATCCCTCAATTCCCGGTCCCGAGGCTGTCATGCGTGCCCGTACGTCGCGTTCGTCACGACTCGTTTTCACGACCACGTCCGCTTTGGCGCTCTCCGCCCTGGCCCTCGTCGTCTCCGGCAACGCTGCCGAGGCGCTCGTCAACGTCCAGATCGACCTCACCCATCAGCGCATGCACGTGCAGTCGAACGAGGGGGATTACGACTGGCCGATCTCCTCGGCCCGCTCCGGCTTCTCGACGCCCGGCGGCAGCTACGCGCCGACCCACATGGAGCTGATGCACTATTCGAAGAAATATCACATGTCGCCGATGCCGCATGCGATCTTCTTCCGCGGCGGCTACGCGATCCACGGCACCTACGAGACCGGCTCGCTCGGCCGTCCCGCCTCGCACGGCTGCGTGCGGCTCTCGCCCGGCAACGCGGCGAGGCTCTACGACATGGTCAAGGCCGAGGGCGCCCGCATCGGGATCAGCGGCACGCCGCCCGCGTCGCGCCCCTTCGCGATCGCCCGCCATCGCTCGCGCGGCACCGCCACCTACGCCGGCGAGATGCCGTACGAGACCGACGTCGACGGCGGCTACTACGCGCAGCCCATGCCGCGCAGCTACTATGCCCAGCCCGCCTACGGCTACGAGGGCACCGGCCTGTTCTCCGGCTTCGAGCAATAGGCGGCCGCTCTTGTGACATCAAAAACGCGCGCGCCGGCTTAATCCCGGCGCTCGCGTCTTCGCCGTTTACGGTCAGCTTCGCGCATGGAAGGTAGGCGCACGCTTGCGCATCCCAATGCGATTCTGACCGAGGCAGCCATGAACAAGATCCTGTGCGGCGGCGCGATTCTCGCCGCGCTCGCCCTCGCCGCGCCGGCGCAGGCCGCCGTCGACATCCAGATCGATCTGTCGACGCAGCACATGCACGTGCAGTCGTCGACCGCGAGCTACGATTGGCCGATCTCGTCGGCGCGCGCCGGCTACGTCACGCCGACCGGCACCTTCGCGCCGCAGCGCCTCGCCGAGGTCTATCATTCGAAGAAGTACGACAACGCGCCGATGCCGCACGCGATCTTCTTCTACTACGGCTTCGCCATCCACGGCAGCTACGAGACCAAGCATCTCGGCCACCCGGCCTCGCACGGCTGCGTGCGCGTCGCGCCGGCCAACGCCGCCAAGCTCTACGCCATGGTGGAGAAGGAAGGCGCGACGATCACCATCTCCGGCACGCCGCCGGGCCAGGCGCCCTACGCCGCGGTGGCCGATGCCGGCAACACGACGAAGTCGCCGGGCCTCTTCTCCTTCCTCGGGTTCTAGTCATGCGTGGCGTGCGGACCGGCGTTCTCGGCCTGATCCTCGGCGCGGCGCTCGGCGCCGGGTCCGCGCAGGCCGCGGATCTCGGCATCGCCGGCGCGCCGCTGGTGTCTGACGGGCTGCCCTGCGCGGCGCCGGCGGTGCAGGCGTTCTCGAGCGTCTGGTACGGCCATTTCTCGGGCGGCTACTCGCATTACCTCGGGCCCGGCGAGGCGATCGTCCTCGACTGGCGCGACGAGAAGCTCTGCTTCCCGACGCGGGCGTCGTGCGATCGCTACATGCGCGTCATGCGCCGCGACTTCCATCGCCCCGAGGGCTATTTCACCTGCCTGCCGATCCGCTGAGCCGTCATGTTCGACGCGCTGAGGAAGTTCATCGCCGACACGGCAGGCCGCTCGGAAGATGAGCGCGACTTCGCCGAAGACGATTATCGGCTCGCCACCGTCGCGCTGCTGATCCACGTCGCCAACGTCGACGGCAAGATCGACGCCGCCGAGCGCCAGCGCCTGCGCGAGATCATCGACGAGCGGTTCGGGCTCGACGCCGTGGCGACGACGCGCCTCATCGAGCGCGCCGAGCAGAGCGACCGCGAGTCGGTCGATTTCTTCCACTTCACCAACGTCCTGAAACGCAGCCTCGACGATTCCGGGCGCCACAGGATCATCGAGATGATGTGGGACGTGGTGTTCGCCGACGGCGAGGTCACCGAGTTCGAGGAGAACGTGGTCTGGCGCATCGCCGAGCTGCTCGGCGTCTCGACGCGCGACCGCGTCATGCTGCGGCAGAAGGTGGCCGAGGAGCCGCACGCGCCGCCGCCGGAAGGGCCGTGGTCGGGCTCGAGCAAAGGCTAGCTCGTTGCGGGTCGCCCTGGTCACCGGCGCGTCCGGCGGCATCGGCGCCGAGTTCGCCCGCGTCCTGGCCGCCCACGATCATCCTCTCGCGCTCGTCGCGCGACGCCGCGACGCCCTGGAGGCGCTTGCCGACGAACTCGTCGCCGCCGGGCGCCCGCGCCCGCTGGTGATCGTCGCCGATCTTGCGACGCCGCACGGCGTCGGCGAGGTGGTCGCGGCGCTGGCCGCCGCCGGCGCGCAGGTGGAGATCCTGGTCAACAATGCGGGCTACGGCCTGCTCGGCGAGGTGGCGTCGCTCGATCCCGCCGGGCAGCTCGGCATCGTCGATCTCAACATCCGCGCCCTGCTCGACCTGACCCTGCGCCTGCTGCCGGACCTGCGCGCCACCCGCGGCAGGATCCTCAACGTCGGCTCCGTCGCGAGCTTCATGCCGGGGCCGGGCATGGCGGTCTATTACGCCTCGAAGGCGTTCGTCGGCGCCTTGTCGCGCGCGCTGACCCAGGAGCTGCGCGCGGAAGGGATCGTCGTCAGCGTCCTGCATCCGGGTGTGACGGCGACTGGCTTCCACAGGCGCGCCGGCCTCGCGGCAGGGTCGCCTCGAGGCGCAACGGCGCGGTCGGTGGCGGAGGCAGGCTATGCGGGCTTGATGGCGGGCAAGCGCACGATCGTGCCGGGGCTCGGCAACAAGCTCGGTGCGCTGCTGTTGCCGCTGCTGCCCGACGCGGTGCTGCTGCCGCTCGTCCACCGCTTCCAGCGGCGCCGCAAATGAAAAGGCCCGGCGATGGCCGGGCCCGAGGGTCGTTAAGTCGGTTCGACTTAGTTGCGGCTGGAGTTGCCGCCGGGGGTGCCGCCGGTGGCGGTGCCGCACGAGCGCTGGCCGGTGCCGTAGGAGACGCCGTTGCAGCGGCCCGTCGCGGTGATCCGGTTCCTCTTGTGCTTCATCATCATGGGATGACCCATGGCGTCCGGCGCCGCCATGGCGAAGCTCGAGCCGCCAACGACGAGAGCGGCGGTCAGGAGAAGTGTCTTGGTCATGGGATCGGGTGCCTTTTGATTGGTAGTGCACGATCAAATGCGCTGCTGCACTTTTCGTTCTCGCCGATCCGCGAAAATGATGAATTCCTCCTCAATGGAGCAGCTTGATCAGCTTCAGGCCGGCCGGCGACTGCAGCTCCTTGAGGCTGAGCGTCGTGTCGTGCTTGCCGTTGGCCTCGTCGAACAGCTTGTCGGCGTAGCCGACGAACTCGGCCTCGTCGACGCTCTTGTCCTTGTCCGGGTCGGCCGCGCTCATGCCCGCCGCCGACAGGCGACCCTTCAGCTCCTTGTCGTCCAGCGTCTTGTCGTTGTCGCGCTCGAGGTCGGCGAAGCGCTTCTTGGCGTAGGCGTCGAGCTCGTCCTTCGAGATCGTCTTGTCGGCGTCGCCGTTGACCGCCTTCATGAACGCCTTGGGCGAGAGTTCGCCGCCGCCTGTCGAGCGCGCCTGCGCGCCGGTCGCGATGGCCAACGACAGGGCCGCGAGGCCCGCAACGAGATGACGGTTCGACATGTCTGCTGTTCTCCAGGGGCCACGGACGGCCTGCTAAGGCGACGCTTGAACCGCCGCGCTTTCGCTCCGTTCCGCGCGGGAAATGCCGGCCGTGCAAGTCGGGACGATCGTCCCGGCGTGCATACGAGCGACCGACGCGGCGGCGTCCGACACATCGATCTGACGAGCGGGATCGCTCTATCGATTGTGGGATGGCGAGCCGTCAGGCCGGCCTTTGAGACGGGCGCGCAAAGCTTTACCGTGATCGACTGACCGCGCGGGCATTTCGTACGCCGCGCGACGTGCAAGGGTGGATAGGGCGATGACGGTATTGGATCGGGCGGCCGGACACGGGGCAGCCGAGCCTGGCTTTCTCTCGCGCGAGCGGACCGTCGCGAAACCCGGCTTCAACCGGTGGCTGGTGCCGCCGGCGGCGCTGCTCATCCACCTGTCGATCGGCATGGCGTATGCGCTCAGCGTCTTCTGGAAGCCGCTCGCCAAGGTGATCCCGAACGAGGATGCCGCCTGCAAGACGATCGGCTTCTTCCAGCTGCTCACCTCGACGACCTGCAACTGGCCGGACACGGTCACCGTCAAGGCCTTCGAGATCGGCATCGTGTTCCTCGGCATCTCCGCCGCTCTGTTCGGCGGCTGGCTCGAGAGGGCCGGCCCGCGCAAGGCGGCGCTCGTCGCCGCCCTCTGCTGGGGCGGCGGCTTCCTGATCAGCGCGCTGGCGGTGCAGGTGCACCAGCTGTGGCTGCTCTACCTCGGCATGGGCCTCGTCGGCGGCATCGGCCTCGGCCTTGGCTACATCTCGCCGGTCTCGACGCTGATCAAATGGTTTCCCGACCGCCGCGGCATGGCGACCGGCATGGCCATCATGGGCTTCGGCGGCGGCGCGATGATCGGCGCCCCGCTCGCCAACCTGCTGATGAGCGGCGGCGAGATCGTCCCCGGCCTCAAGGTCGCCGGCTTCAAGTCGGCCACCGGCGCACCCGGCGTGATGGAGACGTTCGTGACGCTCGGGATCATCTACTTCGTCGTCATGTGCATCGGCGCGCTGATGTACCGCGTGCCGCCGGAGAATTGGGCGCCGGACGGGTTCTCGCCGCTCGCCAGGACCAACCGCCTCATCTCGGCCGGCGACGTCCACCTCGACGATGCCCACAAGACCTTCTCGTTCTGGATGATCTGGGCGGTCCTGTTCCTCAACGTGACCGCCGGCATCGCCGTGCTGTCGATCGCCTCGCCGATGCTGCAGACGATCTTCGGGCCGACGCTCATCGGGCTCGCGGCGGGCGCCAAGCCCAGCGCCGACCAGCTCAAGGCGATCGCCGCCGTGGCGGCCGGCTTCGTCGGCCTGCTGTCGCTGTTCAACATCGGCGGCCGCTTCTTCTGGGCCTCGATGTCCGACAAGATCGGCCGCAAGGCGACCTACTTCACCTTCTTCGTGCTCGGCATCCTGCTCTACGCCTCGGTGCCGACGCTGGCCGATCACGGCCAGAAGGCGTTGTTCGTCGGCGCGCTGTGCATCATCCTCTCGATGTACGGCGGCGGCTTCGCCACCGTGCCGGCCTATCTCGCCGACATCTTCGGGACCAAGTTCGTCGGCGCCATCCACGGCCGGCTGCTCACCGCCTGGTCGGCGGCGGGCGTCGTCGGCTCGGAGATCATCGTCGGCGTCCGCGACCACGAGATCGCCGCCGGCGTGCCGAAGACCGAGGTCTACGATGCGGTCATGTACGTGATGGTCGGCCTGCTCGCGCTCGGCTTCGTCTGCAACCTGCTGATCCGCCCCGTGGACCCGAAATGGCACATGGACGCCTCGGCGCCCGTCGACGGCTCCGCGGTGGCGGCCGGCCGCACCACCAGCCAGGGCATCGGCAAGGGCAGCCTCTCCGGCGCGACGCTGGTGCCATGGCTGATCATCGCGATCCCGGTGGCCTGGGGCCTCTACAAGGCCCTCCTCAGCGCCGCGAAGATCCTGAGCTGAGCCGGGCGGCCGATCGCGGCGGGAACTCGTCCGTGATCGGCCGCCGCCTTTCGGCCTGAATGAGGCCGCGCCGCGTCCTCACTCCGCGGGCATATGGCGACCGTCGCCGCACGTCCTGCGAGCGTCTCGGTTTCGTCAGCCCCCCAGCCCGCCGAGGCGAACGTCGGATATCGAAGAAAACGCGTGCGATAGCGGGCCGGCCAGGAGCGATGCTTCGGCCGGCCCGTGTCGTTTCGGGCCCGCCGCTTGACGCCCCGACCTTCGCGCGGCTTGAAATTGGAAAATTGCAAAGCGATATCAGCGCGCAACCGTGACTTTGACCGACCAACGGAGCTCAACGACATGACGACCGGCGAGGAGACCACCGCGAATGCGCCGACGGGCGCGACGCCGGAGGGCACCATCACCGAGCCGAAGCAGCGCGAGGGCACGACGCACGCCTTCCAGGCCGACGTCGCCCGGCTGCTGCACCTCATGGTGCATTCCGTCTATTCCGAGCGCGACATCTTCCTGCGCGAGCTCATCTCGAACGCCGCCGACGCCTGCGAGAAGCTGCGCTACGAGGCGATCGCCGACCCCACGCTGACGCAGGACGGCCAGCCCTTCGGCATCACCATCCAGATCGACAAGGACGCCAAGACGCTGTCGATCGCCGACAACGGCATCGGCATGAGCGAGCAGGACCTGCGCGACGCGCTCGGCACGATCGCCTCCTCCGGCACCCGCGCCTTCCTCGATCGCCTCGCCGCCGCCAAGGGGCCGGCCGCCGACGGCGCGAAGGACGAGGGCGAGCAGGCCGAGAAGGCCGCCGACCTCATCGGCCAGTTCGGCATCGGCTTCTATTCCGCCTTCATGGTCGCCGACGAGGTCGAGGTCGACACGCGCCGCGCCGGCGCCGACTTCGCCTATCGCTGGACCTCGGACGGCAAGGGCTCCTACGCGATCGCCCCGCTGCCCCTCGACGTCGCGCCGGTGCGCGGCACCCGCGTCACGCTGCATCTCAACGCGGACTCGCAGGAATATCTCGAAGCCTACACGCTGGAGCGCATCGTCCGCGAGCATTCCGGCGCCATCGCCGTGCCGATCAACCTGATCGAGAAGGCCGGCGACGACCCCAAGACCCTGTCGGAAGGCACCGCGCTGTGGGCCAAGCCGAAGAGCGCGGTGACGCCGGAGCAGTACAAGGACTTCTACAACAACCTCGCCGGCCAGTTCGACGAGCCGGCGCTGACCATCCATTGGCGCGCCGAGGGGCGGCACGAGTACACCGTGCTCGCCTTCGTGCCCGGCTCGCGGCCGTTCGACCTGTTCGACCCCGTCCGCAAGGGCAAGGCCAAGCTCTACGTGCGCCGCGTGCTGATCTCGTCGGATGCCGAGATCGTCCCGAACTGGCTGCGCTTCGTGCGCCTCGTGGTCGATTCCGCCGACCTGCCGCTCAACGTCTCGCGCGAGCTGATCCAGGAGAGCGCCGTCTTCGCCGCGATCAAGAAGGGCGTCGCGAACCGCATCGTGCAGGAGCTGACCAAGTTCGCCGAGAACGAGCCGGAGAAGTTCGCGACCGTGTGGGAGAACTTCGGCTCGGTCATCAAGGAAGGGCTCTACGAGGATCCCGAGCGGCGCGACGCGATCTACAAGATGGCGCGCTTCGCGACCTCGACGCACCCCGACGGCAAGCGCACGCTCGCCGACTACGTCGCCGGCCTGAAGGAGAACCAGACCTCGATCTACTACATGCTCGGCGAGGACCTGAAGCGGCTGCAGGCGAGCCCGCAGCTCGAAGGGTTCACCGCGCGCGGCATCGAGGTGCTGCTGCTGCCCGACCCGATCGACGCCTTCTGGGTCGGCAGCGCCGCCGGCTACGAGGGCAAGCCGTTCAAGTCGATCTCGCAGGGCGCCGCCGACATCAAGGACATCCCGCTCGCCGAGGGCAAGGAGGCGCCGAAGGCCGACGCCTCGCCGGAGCAGGCCTCGCTGTTCGCCCTGATGAAGCAGACGCTCGCCGACCATGTCGAGGACGTGCGCGCCTCCGACCGCCTGTCCGAAAGCCCGGCCTGCCTGGTGGCGCAGGACCGCGGCCTCGACCTGCGGCTCGAGCGCATGCTGGCCGAGCACGGCCAGCTCGCCGGCAAGGGCTCGAAGCCGGTGCTCGAGGTGAACCCGTCGCACCCGTTGATCGGCGCGCTCGCCGGGCACGTCCAGGCGGCGGACAAGGCCGCCTTCGAGGACATCGTCTGGCTGCTCCTCGACGAGGCGCGGCTGATGGAAGGCGAGAAGCTCGCCGACGCGCAGGGTTTTTCCGCCCGGCTCACCCGCGTCCTGACCAAGGCGGCGCAGGCGGCCTAGCGGCTCGTTTCTCCTAGGATAGGAGAAGGCGAGCGTCCGCGCCCGCCCGCAAGGTTGGGGCTAAAACCGTGGCAGGTCCGGGAAGGCGACCTTCCCGGCGTGCACGTGCATCTTCCCGAGCTCGGCGCAGCGATGCAGCGTCGGGAAGACCTTGCCCGGGTTGAGCCGGTGCTCGGGGTCGAAGGCGCACTTCAGGCGCTGCTGCTGCTGCAGGTCGATGTCGGTGAACATCGTGCCCATCAGGTCGCGCTTCTCGACGCCGACCCCGTGCTCGCCGGTCAGCACGCCGCCGACCTCGACGCAGAGGCGCAGGATGTCGGCGCCGAAGGCCTCGGCGCGCTCGACGTCGCCGGGCTTCGACGCGTCGTAGAGGATCAGCGGATGCAGGTTGCCGTCGCCGGCGTGGAAGACGTTGGCGACGCGCAGCTGGTGCTCGGCGGCCAGCTCGTCCATGCGGCCGAGCACGTGCGCGAGCTGCTTGCGCGGGATCGTGCCGTCCATGCAGAGATAGTCGGGGCCCATCGCGCCGGCGGCCGGGAAGGCGTTCTTGCGCCCCTGCCAGAATTGCGCGCGCTCCTCGTCGGAGGTCGACACGCGGATCGTATCGGCGCCCTCCTTCCCGGCGATGGCCGAGACGCGCTCGATAAGATGGTCGACCTCTGACGCCGTGCCGTCGAGCTCGACGATGACCAGCGAGGCGGCATCGGTCGGATAGCCGCAGGGCTGGAATTTCTGCACCGCGACGATGCAGGGATTGTCCATCATCTCCATGCCGCCGGGGATGATGCCTTCGCCGATGATCGCGGCGACGCAGTCGCAGCCGGCCTCGACGGTCGGGAAGCCGAGCAGGACGCCGCGCGCGACCTCCGGCTTCTTGAGGATGCGCACCGTCACCTCGGTGATGACGCCGAGCAGGCCCTCCGAGCCCGTGAGGATGCCGATGAGATCGTAGAGCTCGGAATCGAGGTGCTTGCCGCCGAGACGGATCACCTCGCCGCCCATCAGGACGATCTCGAGGCCGAGTATGTTGTTGGTGGTCAGACCATATTTCAGGCTGTGCACGCCGCCGGAGTTCTCGCCGACGTTGCCGCCGATCGAGCAGGCGATCTGCGACGACGGGTCCGGCGCGTAGTAGAAGCCGCGGCCTTCGACCGCCTTGGTGATGGCGAGGTTGGCGACGCCCGGCTGCACCACGGCGCAGCGGTTCTCGTAGTCGACCTCGAGGATCTTGTTGAACTTGCCCATGGCGAGCAGGATGCCGTCCTCGAGCGGCATCGAGCCGCCCGACAGCGACGTGCCGCCGCCGCGCGGCACCACCTTCACGTTCAGCTCCTTGGCCAGCGCCATGATCGCCGACACCTCGGCCACCGTCTCCGGCAGCACGACGACGAGCGGCAGCTGGCGGTACATGGTGACGGCGTCGCACTCGTAGGGGCGCATCTGGCGATCGTCGGAGAGCACGTGGCCTGGCGCGACGAGCTTCTCGAGCCGCGCGACGATCTCGGCGCGCTTCGCGAGGATCGCGTCTTCGGCCTTCGGCATGGTGAGGGTCATGGGCGTGTCCTGTCCAGCGATCCGGCGCCGCGATGCCGCGCGTCCGCGGCCTGCTGCAAACCTCTCAGGTTTCGCGGGGTGAGGCAATGCGTCCGGGAACCGCGCGTCGTCGCTCCGGTTGCCGGCGCGCTTGCTTCAGGAGGAACAATGGGACTCGAGATCGGCTTCTTCATCGGCGCGGTGGTGCTCGGTTTGGCACTAGCCTTCGGCATCTTCCAGAACAAGCGCCGCAACCGCGCGAACGACCCCGTGACGGACGCGGCGGTGCGCGAGCAGTACCGCGACACCGACGCCTACGCGGACGGCAAGGAGGCCGAACTGCGCAGCAAGTTGCGGCCGTCCTGAAAGCGTTAAGGCCGCGCCGGAACTAGGTCGTTCCGGCCGCCGCCTCGTCGCAGAAGATGTAGAACTTGCCGACGGGCTGCACGTGCGAGGCCGGCAGGCTCGGATCGGCGGCGCGCAGCCGCCCCAGCATCTCGTCCTTGCCGGGGCCGGCGACGAGAAAGGCGAGCGCGGCGGAGGATTCGAGCACCGGATAGGTCATCGTAATGCGCGGCTCCGGCTTGGCGCCGATCACCGACGTCACCCAGGCCTCGCGCTCGTCCAGCGCCGCCGTGCCGGGAAACAGCGAGGCGGTGTGCCCGTCCTCGCCGAG
>CAZZZM010000007.1:0-18533 GCA_964658465.1 uncultured Nakamurella sp. | reverse complement strand
CCCATGGCGATCGCGAAGCCGCCCTGCTCGAACATCGCGACGTCGTTCTCGCTGTCGCCGATCGTCGCGATCTCGTCCCTCGGGATGCCGAGCTTTTCCGACAGGTAGCCGACCACCGCGCCCTTGTTGGCCTCGGGGTGAGTCACGTCGAGATAATACGGCTGCGACAGCGCCGCCGTGACCTTGGCGCCGTACTTTTCGTGCACGTGCTTGGCGCAGGTCTGGATCAGCTCGTGGTCGTCCGTGACGCCGACGATCTTCACGGCCTTGTCGAGCCCGGCGCCGAAATCCGCGACGACCTTCGGCGCGAACTGCACCGTCTTCTGCTCGCGCGCGACATGCGGCGCGTCTTGCTTGTGGATCAGCCAGTCGTTGCCGACGTAGAGCCAGGCGTCGAGCCCGTCCTTCACGATCAGCTCGACCACCTCGCGGGCGATGTCGGCGGGGATCGTGCGCTCCTCGATCGCGGTGAGATCGGCCTTCGTGAAAAGGCCGCCGTTGAACCCGCCGACGGGCGTGTCGATGGCGAGCGGCCCGATCACCATCTCCATGCCCTTGGGCGGGCGGCCGCTGGTGATCGCGAACTTGACGCCGGCCTCCCGCAGCCGCGCGACGGCCGCCTTGGACTTCTCCGTCAGCACCTTCTCGTGCGTGACGAGGGTGCCGTCGACGTCGGCAAGCAGCAGGGAGATCTTTTTCGGGTCGCGACTCATGCAGGGTTCGCCAGCGCCGCGCGGGGGAGGAGGTAGCGGTCGACGGCTGCGGCCCAGCCGTCGTGCTCGTTGTCGTCGGTGACGAAGTCGGCCTTGGCCTTCACGCTGTCGATGCCGTTGCCCATCGCGACCTTGAAGGCCGCAACCTCGAACATCGGCAGGTCGTTGGCCTGGTCGCCGATCACCGCAACCTCGTCGAGCGGGACGCCGAGCACCTTCGCGATGCGTCGCGTCGCCTCGCCCTTGTCGAAGCCGAACGGCGTGACGTCAAGATAGTAGGGTTGCGAACGTTTCGCCGTGGCGCCGCGGCCGAGGCGCTCCTGCAGCGCCGCCTCGCAGGCCTCGACCGCGCCGAAGTCGTCGGACGAGCCGACGAGCTTGCCGATCCTGTCGAGATACGGCTCGAACGCGTCGACGACCACCGGCTCGATCTGGCAGGTGCGCCGCTCCTTCGGCACGTAGGCGCCGTCGGCGTCGAAGACGTACCAGGTGTCGCGCGTGAACAGCCACGCGTCGATGCGGAATTCCGGGAAGGCGGCGAGCGCCACCCGCGCCGCCTCCGGGTCCACCAGCGTCTCCTCGATCAGCGTGAGATCCGGGTTGAGGATCGCGCCGCCGTTGAAGGCGCCGATCGGCGCCTTCAGCCGCATCGGCGCGGCGAGCATCGCGAAGCCGGCCGGCGGCCGGCTCGAGACCAACGCGATGCGCACGCCGGCGTCCTGCAGGCGCTGCGCGGCGGCGATCGTCGCCGGCGTCAAGGTCTTGTCCTTGGTCACCAGCGTCCCGTCGATGTCGGAGACGAGGAGCGAGATGCGGTCGTTCGAGCTCAAAGTGAAAACCTCGAAGAGACCCGCCTCAAAGCGCCAGCCACTTGCGGCCGTCCCTCTCGAGCAGGTCGTCGGCCTCGGTCGGGCCGGCGGAGCCCGCCTCGTACCAATGCACCTGGTCGTGGCCCTGCGCCCAGGCGTCGAGCAGCGGCTGCACCACGGCCCAGCCGCTCTCCACGTTGTCGGCGCGCTGGAACAGCGTCGCGTCGCCGATCAGGCAATCGTAGATCAGCGTCTCGTAGCCGGTCGACGGCGCCGACTTGAAATAATCCGAGTAGCGGAAGTTCATATTGACGTCGGAGAGCTTCACCTTGCGGCCGGGCTGCTTCACCGAGAAGCGCATCTGCACGCCTTCGTCGGGCTGGATGCGGAAGACCAGGCGCGAGTTCGACAGCTCGCCGCCGTCGACGTCGCGGAACAGCACGCCCGGCGCCTTCTTGAACTGGATCGCCACCTCGGTCTTGCGCGCCGTCATCGCCTTGCCGGTGCGGATGTAGAAGGGCACGTCGGCCCAGCGCCAGTTGTCGATGAAGAGCTTCAAGGCGAGATAGGTCTCGGTCTTGCTCTTGGTGTCGACGTCGGGCGACTGGCGGTAGGCCTGCATCGGCTTGCCCTTCACCTCGCCGAACACGTACTGGCCGCGCACCGAGTTCTTCAGCGCCTCCTCGGGCGTCATGCGGCGCACCGCCTCGATGACCTTGGCCTTCTCCGCGCGGATGGCGTCGGCGTCGAACGAGTTCGGCGCCTCCATCGTCATCATCGCGAGCAGCTGGAACATGTGGTTCGGCACCATGTCCCGCAGCGCGCCGGTCTTGTCGTAGAACTTGCCGCGCGTCTCGACGCCGACGGTCTCGGCGGCGGTGATCTGCACGCTGTCGATGTGGTCGCGGTTCCAGATCGGCTCGAACATGAAGTTCGCGAACCGCAGCACCATGATGTTCTGCACCGTCTCCTTGCCGAGGAAGTGGTCGATGCGGAAGATCTGGTCCTCCTCGACGACCTGCAGGATCTGCTCGTCGAGGGCGCGGGCCGACCTGAGATCGGTGCCGAACGGCTTCTCGATGATGATGCGGCGGAACTGGTCCTCGTCCTGCTTGGTGAGGCCGGCCTTGCCGAGCCCCTCCACCACCGGGCCGAAGAACTCCGGCGCGGTGGCGAGGTAGAAGACGACGTTGCGATGCGCCTTGCCGTCGGTCAGCTCGTCGATCTTCGCGCCCAGGTCGGCAAACATCTTGTCGTCGGTGATGTCGCCCTGCAGGTGGAAGATGCGGGGCTTCAGCCAGTCGATCGCCGCCTCGTCGATCTTGTGCCTGCCGGCCTCGCCGCCGCCCGCCTCGAGAATCTCGGTCATCGACTTGAGGAGCCCTTCGCGGAAGGCCTTCTCCTTGTCGTCGCCGCGGTTGACGCCGAGGATCGCGAAATCCTCGTTGAGCAGCCCCTCGTTCACGAGGTTGTAGATCGCCGGCATCAGCAGGCGCTTGGTGAGATCGCCGGACGCACCGAAGATGACGAAGACGCACGGGGGCGCGACGGCGGTACCGTTTGAGGTCTTGGCCGCCTTGAAGGGCATTTCGTTCATGGTGCCTCGCTATCGCAGCGTCGGCTTAGCCGACTTGCGGACTATCCAAGCGGGCGGTGCTACTTCAGCTCGAGGTGTCCGCCGAACTGGAATCGCATCGCCGAGAGCAGCTTCTCGCCGAAGGTGTGAACCTGGCGCGACCGGAATCGCGCATAGAGCGCGGCGGAGAGCACCTCCGCCGGAACGGCCTCCTCGATCGCCGCCTCGATCGTCCAGCGGCCCTCGCCGGAATCCGACACGTTGCCTTCGAACTTCGACAGCGTCTCGTTGTCGGCGAGCGCGATCGCCGTCAGGTCCAGCAACCACGATGCCACGACGCTGCCGCGCCGCCACACCTCGGCGATGTCGGCGAGATGGAGATCGTAACGCTGATCAGGGGGCAATTGCTCCGACGACTTGTTCTTCATGATGTCGAAGCCTTCGGCATAGGCCTGCATGATGCCGTACTCGATGCCGTTGTGGACCATCTTCACAAAATGGCCCGAGCCGGCCGGACCGCAATGCAGGTAGCCCTCCTCGGCCGTATGATTGAACTTGTCGCGGCCCACCGTCTTGTCGATGGTGCCGGCGCCCGGCGCCAGGGCCTTGAGGATCGGGTCGATGCGCTGCACCGCCTCGTCGTCGCCGCCGATCATCATGCAATAGCCGCGCTCGAGGCCCCAAACGCCGCCCGACGTGCCGACGTCGATGTAGTGCAGCTCCTTCTTCTGCAGCTCCTTCGCGCGGCGGATGTCGTCCTTGTAGAAGGAGTTGCCGCCGTCGATGACGGTGTCGCCCTTCTCCATGTGCGAGGCGAGATCCATGATCGTGTCGTCGGTGATGTGGCCGGCGGGCAGCATGACCCAGACGGAGCGCGGCGCCTTCAGCTTCGACAGCATGTCGGCGAGGCTCGAGGCGGGCGTCATGCCCTCGGAGGCGAGCTTGTCGACGGCCTTCTGGTCGAGGTCGTAGACGACCATCTCGTGGCCGGCGCGCGTCAGGCGGCGCGCGATGTTGCCGCCCATGCGGCCCAAACCGACGATCCCGAGCTGCATGATCCACTCTCCCTGGTCGCGCCCGCGAGCGCCTGTGAAGCCCGTCCGCGGCGCTCAGGCCGCCTTGTTGGCCGCGATCTGACGCTTGGCCGCTTCCAACACCTTCTCCGGCGTGAAGCCGAATTTCTTGAGCAGGTCGGCGAGCGGCGCCGACGACCCGAACGAATGCATGCCGATGATCTCGCCGGTCGTGCCGACGTATTTGTCCCAGCCCATCACCGCGGCCTGCTCGACCGAGACGCGCGCCTTGATCGACGGCGGCAGCACGCTGTCCTGGTAGGCCTGGTCCTGGCGCTGGAACAGCTCGATGCAGGGCATCGACACGACGCGGGCGCCGATGCCCTCCGCCTTCAGCGCCTCGTAGGCTTTGACGCAGAGCGACAGCTCGGTGCCGGTGCCCATCAGGATCACCTGCGGCTTGCCGTCCTCGGCATCGGCAAGGACGTAGGCACCCTTGGCGACGCCGGCGGCGGACGCGTATTTCGAGCGGTCGAGCGTCGGCATCGGCTGGCGGCTGAAGACCAGCGCCGCCGGGTCGTGCTTGAGCTGCATCACCACCCGGTAGGTTTCCACGACCTCGTTCGCGTCGCCCGGCCGGAAGGTGAAGAGGCCGGGGATCATGCGCAGGCTCGGGACCTGCTCGATCGGCTGGTGGGTCGGCCCGTCCTCCCCGACGCCGATCGAATCGTGCGTGAAGACGGTGAAGTTGTGGAGCTCCATCAGCGCCGAGAGCCGGATCGGCGGCCGCATGTAGTCCGAAAACACCAGGAAGGTGGAGCCGAACGCCCGCAAGCCGGCCAGCGCCATGCCGTTGCAGATCGCGCCCATGCCGTGCTCGCGGATGCCGAAATGCATGTTGCGGCCGCCGGGCGTCGTCGGCCCGAGCGATTCGGCGCCCTCGATCGTCGTCTTCGTCGACGGCGCGAGATCCGCCGAGCCGCCGATGAACCACGGGCAGACCTTGGCGATCGCGTTGATCACCTTGCCGGAGGATTCGCGCGACGCCAGGCCCTTCTCGTCGGCCGGGAACACGGGCAGCGCCTTCTCCCAGCCCTCGGGCATCGTCTTGGCGCGGATGTGCTCGATCTCGCCGGCGATCTTTGGGTCGGTCGACTTCAGCTCGGCGAAGGTGCGCTTCCACTTGTCGTTCAACGCGGCGCCGCGCTTGCCGATACCGGCGTCGAAGGCCTCGCGGACGCCGTCGGGAACGTAGAACTGCGCGTCCTCTGGCCAGCCGTAGGCCTTCTTCGCGCCCTTGATCTCGTCCTCGCCGGGCGCGTCCGAATGCGCCTTGTGGGTGCCGGCCTTGGTCGGGAAGCCGTAGCCGATCACCGAATGCGCGATGATGATGGTCGGGCGCTTCTGCTCGCCGAGGAAGGTCTCGAGATGCGCCAGGAAGCCGGCGGTATCGTTGGCGTCCGCCAGATGCAGGACGTTCCAGCCGTAGGCTTCGAAGCGCTCGGCGACGTTCTCGGAGAAGGCGAGCGGCGTATCGCCCTCGATGGTGATCTTGTTGTCGTCGTAGACCCAGCAGAGGTTCGACAGGCCGAGATGGCCGGCGAGCGAAGCCGCCTCCGACGCGACGCCTTCCATCAGGTCGCCGTCGGAGCAGAAATTGTAGACGTTGTAGTCGAAGATCGTCGCGCCCTTGTTGTAGGTCGCGCCGAGCCAGCGGCTTGCCATCGCCATGCCGACCGAGTTGCCGCAGCCCTGGCCCAGCGGACCGGTGGTCGTCTCGACGCCGGTGGTGAAGCCGTACTCGGGGTGGCCCGGCGTCTTGGAATCGATCTGCCGGAACGACTTCAGGTCGTCGACCGTGAGCGCCGGGGTGTTGGAGCCGGGCTTCTCCTTGATCCCGGCGAGGAAGATCAGCGAGTACAGCAGCATCGACGCATGGCCGACGGACAGCACGAAACGGTCGCGGTTCGGCCAGTCCGGATCGGCGGGGTCGTAGCGCAGCACCTTGTTCCACAAGGTGTAGGCCAGCGGGGCCAGGGCCATCGGCGTGCCGGGATGGCCGCTCTTGGCCTTCTGCACGGCATCCATCGCCAGCGTGCGGATGGTGTTGATCGCGAGCAGGTCGATGTCGCCTGTCGTCTCCGTCGCTGTCGCCATCGTCTACTCCCCGATCCGTCGACCAGCACTAGCTCGGGCCGACCCAGCTCCAGTCAAGGCATGGCAGCCATGCCCGATAGATATTTGCGCTTGCATCATGCGGGCCGCGACCCGCGTCCTCGCGGTGCTTACGCCCGCTCGATGTCCAACGGAATCTCCGCCCGGAGATCGAAGCCTTCCGGGCTGTAGGAGACGTCGACCTTGGCGCCGATCTGCTGCGACAGCACGCGGGTCAGGATCATCGACCCGAAGCCGTGGCGCTCGGGCGGCCGCACGGCCGGGCCTCCCGACTCGATCCAGCGGCAGGTGAGGATCCGCTTCTCCTTGGCGGGCACGATCGTCCAGGTGACCGTCACGCGTCCGTCGGGCTCGCTCAGCGCCCCGTGCCGGTAGGCGTTGGTCGACAGCTCGTGGATCGTCATGCCGAGCGGCACGGCGAGCTGCGACGGCAGCTCGACATCGGGCCCCTCGAGGATCACCCGCTCCTCGGAGCCGTCCGCATAGACGCCGATCTCCTGCCTGAGCAGGCTCGGGAAGGAGACGAATTGCTGGATCTCTTCGGTCAGCAGCGAATGCGTGCGCGCCAGCGAGGAGATGCGCCCGGAGAAGGCCCAGGTGTAGTCCTCGATCGACTCGGCGGTGCGGGCGGTCGAGTTCATGACGCCCTGCACGGTCGCCAGCGTGTTGCGGACGCGATGGTGCAGCTCGCGGACGAGCATCGACTGCGATTTCTCCGCCCGCACGTGGTCGGTGACGTCGTTGCCGTCGACGAAGATGCCGGCGACCTCGCCGTCCGCCGAGAGGATCGGCTGGTAGACGAAATTGACGAAGACCTCGGTCAGCCCGCTTCCCGGCGCGCGCTCGAACTCGATGCGCATCTGCCGGCCGACGAAGGCCTCGCCGGTGCGGTAGACCTTCTCGAGCAGCTCGATGTAGCCCTGGCCGATCACTTCCGGCACCGCCTCGCGGACGGTGCGCCCGACGAGATCGCGCTGGCCGATCAGGTTGAGGAAGGCGGTGTTCGCGAGCTCGAAGCGGAACTCCGGCCCGCGGAGCAGGCACATGAAGCTCGGCGCGCGCATGAACAGGCTGCGCAGCTGCGCGCTCTCGGCGAGGAGCGAATCGTTCAAGGCCTGCACGCGCTCGGCCCTGGCGAGGATCGAGCTGCCGAGGGAGGCACGGGACAGCCCCGTGGCGGGAGTAGCGGCAGGCGCGCCCTCCTGCTTTGCCTGGTGCAGGTCGGTGACGTCCTGCGTGTTCTGCAGGATGAACGCGACCTCGCCGTACTCGCCGAAGATCGGCACGTGCGACGCGCTCCAGTAGCGGTCGACGGTGCCGCTCTCGTCCGGCACGGGGATCGGATAATGCACGAACGGCAGGAAGTCGGGCCGTCGGGTCTGCACGACGCGATGCAGCGACGCGCGGAGGCTCTTCGCCGTCTCGCCGGTGGCGGGGAAGGCATCGAAGAGATGCCGTCCGGCCAAGGCGTCGCGATCGCGGCCCACCGTCTCCAGATAGGCCTGGTTGGCATCGACGATCGTCAGCGTCGGCGTCATGAGCATGAGCGGCGTCGGGACACTCGAAAAGACCGCCTGGAAATCGATCTTGCCGCTCGCAGCCACATACGTCTCCACTACAGCAGGCCGCGATTGCCCCTGTGCCATGTCAAATCACATCTACCGCTCACGCGTCGTCAGGCAAGAGCGCGGTGGCCATTGTGAGGGAGGTCGCGCCAAAAACCTTGATTGTTCCAGATTGTTCCCGCATGCCCCCTCCCCATGGGGGCCAATGACCTGATGACGCGTCGATCTCCTGCCGCGGCGCTCCTACACCGCGCGCTGTTAATAGGATCTCTCGCCGCGTTCGCGACCGCGCCGGCCTTCGCCCAGGGCGGACCGGCCGGACCGCCGTCGGTCGGCGTCGTCAAGGTCGAAGAGCGGCCGATCACCGAGACCAACCAGTTCATCGGCCGCGTCCAGGCCATCCAGAAGGTGGCGATCGTCGCGCGCGTCACCGCCTATCTCGAGAAGGTCGACTTCCAGGACGGCGCCGAGGTCAAGAAGGGCGACCTGCTCTACGAGCTGGAGCGGGCGCCGTTCCAGGCGGACCTCGACGCCAAGAAGGCGGTCGCCGACCAATTCGCCGCGCAGCTGACGAACGCCAAGCTCAGCGCCGAGCGCGCCCAATCCCTGCTGCGCACCAACGCCGGCGCGCAGGCCACCGTCGATTCCACCGTCGCCGCACAGAAGGCGCTCGAGGCGCAGCTCCTCGGCGCCAACGCGAGCGTCGCCACCTCGCAGATCAACCTCGACTACACGCGCATCGCCGCGCCGATCGACGGCAAGCTCGGCCGCACCGCGATCACGCCGGGCAACGTCGTGTCGCCGTCCTCCGGTACCCTGGTCACCATCGTCAGCCAGGACCCGATGTATGTCGCCTTCCCCGTGGCGGTGCGCACGCTGCAGGAGCTCGGCAAGAAGTACATTCCGCAGGGCGGTTCGAAGGCCGTCGAGCTGAAGATCAAGCTGCCCGACGGGAGCATGTACGCCCAGACCGGCCAGCTCCACTTCGTCGACAACACGGTGAACACCGGCACCGACACGATCATCGTCCGCGGCACGATCCCCAATCCGAAGCTCTCGATGGCGACCAAGAACTCGCCGATCCGCGAGCTCTACGACAACGAGTTCGTGACGGTGTACCTCGAAGGCGTGAAGCCGGTGACCGTGCTCGGCATCCCGCGCTCGGCGGTGCTGATGGACCAGCAGGGCAATTACGTCTGGGTCGTCGGCGCCGACGACAAGGTCGAGCGGCGGACCATCACGCTCGGGCAGTCGACGCCGACGGTCGCGTCGGTGACGTCCGGCCTGAAGGCCGGCGAGATCGTCGTCTCGGAAGGCGTGCAGAAGGTGCGCGGCGGCCAGAAGGTGTCGCCGAGCCCGGCCGAGCCGGGGCCGAGCCTGGAGAAGGGCAAGTGACGCCGGCGCGGGGTACCCGCGCGTGATCTCGTCCGTCTTCGTCGATCGGCCGCGGCTCGCCGTCGTCATCGCGGTCGTCATCACGCTGGCCGGCCTGCTCGCGCTCACCGCGATCCCGCTGTCGCAGTTTCCCGACATCGTGCCGCCGCAGGTGCAGGTGACGGCGACCTATCCGGGCGCCTCGGCCAAGGACGTCGAGGAGGCCGTCGCGCAGCCGATCGAGGCGCAGATGGTCGGCGTCGACCGCTCGATCTACATGAAGTCGACCTCGGGCAACGACGGCTCCTACACGCTGACCGTGTCGTTCGATCTCGGCTCGAACCCCGACATCGATACCGTCAACGTCAACAACCGCGTGCAGACGGCGATGAGCCAGCTGCCGGCCTCGGTGACCCTGCAGGGCCTGACGATCCGCAAGCGGTCCTCGGCCGTGCTGCAGTTCATGATGCTCTATTCGGACAACGGGAAGCAGGACCCGCTGTTCATCACGAACTACGCCGTCATCAACGTGCTCGACGAGATCTCGCGCACGCCCGGCGTCGGCCAGGCGCTGCTGTTTGGCAAGCTCAATTACTCGATGCGCATCTGGTTCGACACGCAGCGGCTGACCGCGCTGAACCTCGCGCCCTCCGACATCATCAATGCGATCAGCGCCCAGAACAACCAGGCCGCGATCGGCCGCATCGGCGCGCGCCCGGTGCCCGACACCCAGCAGTTCCAGCTCAACCTGCAGACGGAAGGCCGCCTCGTCACCGCCGCGCAATTCGGCGACATCGTGCTGCGCGCCAATCCGGACGGGTCGAACCTCAAGATCAAGGACGTCGCCCGCGTCGAGCTCGGCGCGCAGAACGAGGACACGGAAAGCTCGCTCTCCGGCAAGCCGGCGGTGGCGCTCGGCATCTACCTGTCGCCCGGCGCCAACGCCGTGCAGACGGCGCAGGCCGTCGACAAGACGCTGAACCGGCTCAAGGCGCGCTTCCCGGAAGGGCTCAAGACCGCCGTCGTCTACGACACGACGACCTTCGTCAGCGACACGATCCACGAGGTCATCCGCACGCTCGTCGAGGCCTTCGTCCTCGTCGTGCTGGTCGTCTTCATCTTCCTCGGCTCGCTGCGCGCGACGATCATCCCCGCCGTGGCGGTGCCGGTCTCGCTGATCGGCACCTTCGCGGTGCTGCTGGCGATCGGCTATTCCGCCAACACGGTGTCGCTGCTCGCCATGGTGCTCGGCATCGGCATCGTCGTCGACGACGCGATCGTCGTGGTCGAGAACGTCGAGCGCGTCATGGAGGAGGAGCCCGAGCTCACCCCCAAGGAGGCGACCAAGAAGGCGATGGGCGAGATCACCGCGCCGATCATCGCCATCTCGCTGGTGCTGCTGTCGGTGTTCGTGCCGATCGCCTTCATCCCCGGCGTCTCCGGCCAGCTGTTCCGGCAGTTCGCGGTGACGATCTCCGTCGCGATGATCATCTCGGCGATCAACGCGCTGACGCTGTCGCCGGCGCTCTGCGGCGTGTTCCTGCGCCACGGCGGCCCGAAGCGCGGCATCATGGGCCGCATCATGCGCGGCATCGACGGCGTCCGCGACGGCTTCGCCTGGGTGGTCGCGCGCCTCGTGCGCGTCGCCATCGTGTCGATCGTGATCATCGCGCTGTTCGGCGTCGGCATCTTCTACCTGACGACGCTGACGCCGACGGGCTTCCTGCCGGAGGAGGACCAGGGCGCCTTCTTCATGTCGATCCAGCTCCCCGACGGGGCCTCGGTGGCGCGCACCAAGGCGGTCGTCCGCAAGGCCGAGAAGCTGCTGCTCTCCTACCCGCAGGTCGACAAGACCTTCGCCGTCATCGGCTTCTCGCTGCTCGACACCGCCAACGAGCCGAACAACGCCTTCATGGTGGTCAAGCTGAAGCCGTTCGACCAGCGCACCGGTCCGGGCGATTCGGCGCAGGCGCTGATCAAGCGGGTCTTCGGCGACGCCCAGCAGATCCTCGAGGCCAACGTCATCGCCTTCAACCTGCCGCCGATCATCGGCCTCTCGACGTCGGGCGGGTTCGAGTACCAGCTCGAGGCGCTGGAGGGGCAGGACCCCGTCGACAACGCCAGCGTCATGCAGGGCCTGCTCGCCGCCGCCAACGCGAGCCCCGTGCTGACCCGCGTCTTCTCGACCTACACCGCGTCGAACCCGTCGATCTACCTCGACATCGACCGGGTGAAGGCCCAGACGCTGGGCGTCTCGATCGGCTCGATGTTCACCACGCTCGGGGCGACGCTCGGCAGCGCCTACATCAACAACTTCAACCTGTTCGGCCGCGTCTGGCAGGTCAACATCGAGGGCGAGGCGGCCGACCGCCGCAACATCGCCGACATCGACCGCATCTACGTGCGCAACAACAAGGACGAGATGGTGCCGATGGCCGCGCTGGCCTCGACGCGCATCGTCGTCGGCCCGCAGGTGATCACCCGCTACAACAACTACCGCTCGATCTCGATCCAGGGCTCGCCGCGCCCCGGCGTGTCGTCGGGCACCGCGCTGAACACGATGGCGGACCTGTCGGCCAGCACGCTGCCCAAGGGCTACGGCTACGAGTGGACCGGCACCGCCTACCAGGAGCACGAGGCCGGCTCGAAGACCGGCGTCATCCTCGCCCTGGCGCTGCTCTTCGCCTTCCTCTTCCTCGTCGCGCTCTACGAGAGCTGGATGATCCCGGTGCCGGTGCTGCTGTCGGTCGCCGTCGGCGTCGCCGGCTCCTACATCGCCATCATCGTCGGCGGCCTGTCGCTCGATCTCTACGCGCAGATCGGTCTCGTCGTGCTCATCGCCCTGGCCGCCAAGAACGCCATCCTGATCGTCGAATTCGCCAAGGAGGAGCGCGAGAAGGGCATGGACATCGCAGAGGCGGCGGTCCTCGGGTCGAAGATGCGGTTCCGGGCGGTCATGATGACCTCGATCGCCTTCCTCGCCGGCCTGTTCCCGCTCGTCACCGCGCACGGCGCGGCGATGCTGTCGCGGCGCGGCGTCGGCACGCCGGTGTTCGGCGGCATGCTGGCCGCGTCGGCGGTCGGCATCTTCCTGGTGCCGATGCTCTACGTGACGTTCCAGCGGGTGCGCGAGCACAGGTGGCGCAAGCCGAAGGCGGACTGAGCCGCCACCGGACGCCCGGCCCGGCGCGACGGCGCATCGCGTTCGCTCTATGGGATGAGGGAGCCGATCGGGGGACGAGATGCATCCGAGGAACGCCGGGGCGGTGACGGTCGAGCTGGCGCCCGCGACGCCGCGGGCCAAGGCGCGCGCCGGCCTCGCCGCGCTCTTCGCCAACGCCGGCATCGCCAGCGCCGACATCGACGCGCGGCTGCTCGTCTGCGCCGCCTGCGGCATCGACCACGCGGGGCTGGTCCGCGACCCGGACGTCCCGCTCGGCGCCGCGGCCGACGGCCTCGCCAGGCTAGCGGCGCAACGCATCCGCCGCGTGCCGGTCTCGCGCCTCCTCGGACGACGCGAGTTCTGGGGCCTCGACCTCGCCGTCTCCCCAGACGTGCTCGACCCGCGCCCGGAGACCGAGGGACTGGTCGGGGCGGTGCTCGACGCGATGGGCGGCCGCCGCGGCGATCCGCTGCGCCTGCTCGACCTCGGCACCGGCTCCGGCGCGATCCTCTGCGCGCTGCTCAACGAATTGCCCGGCGCCTACGGGGTCGGGCTCGACCGCTCGCTCGGCGCCTGCCGCGTCGCCCGCGACAATCTCGCCAGGCTCGGCCTGGGCGCGCGGAGCGCCATCGTCTGCGGCTCCTGGGGCGATGCGCTCGCTGCGCGCTTCGACGTCGTCGTGTCGAACCCGCCCTACATCCCGCGGGGCGACATCGCCGGGCTCGAGCGGGAGGTGCGCGAGCACGATCCCGCGGCCGCGCTGGACGGCGGCCTCGATGGCCTCGAGGCCTATCGCGCGCTGGCGCCGGGCCTGCCCGACCTGCTGCAGCCGGGGGGCGTCGCCGCCTTCGAATGCGGCCACGACCAGGGGGCGGCGGTCGTCGAGATCCTTCGCGCAAGCCTGGTCGAGGTCAGGATGCTGCGCGACCTCGCCGGGCTCGACCGCGTCGTCGTCGGTCAGCGTGCCCCGGCGGCATGAAATCGGTGCCTCCGCCGCCACATCCGCCGGAAGATGGGCGCCGCGTCAGGGAAACATCGCCGAAAACCCTTGGCGTACGAAAGGAAAGCGCGTACATGACGCGCAGGGAACGTCTTTCGCCGTCATTCGACGCTGCGTCGACGTCGTGATTGGCCGACTTGACCGCGACATAGCGGAGAGCCGGCGCCGAACTGCCTTTGTTGGAGATTGGTCGTCCGCCTGGCCGTGCCGTGTCGCTTCTTGCGCCGGACCAGCGTCGATTTCGTCAAAACCGTTTCGCCGCACGCGTGCATCCGGCGCGCCAGCGGAGGCTCGATAAGCCAACCCGTCCGCCCTCACCAGTCGAACAGAACAACGCAGGCGGGCGTCCAACCCGAAGCCGTAGCGATGCCAAGCAAGGAACATCGATGAGACCCGGTCAGAACAAGCGTATGCGTGGCCGCAACAACAACAATAACAACAACCGCAAGGGCCCCAATCCGCTGACTCGGTCGTACGAGTCGAATGGCCCCGACGTGAAGATCAGGGGGACGGCCCACCATATCGGCGAGAAGTACCTCCAGCTCGCGAGGGACGCGCAATCGTCGGGCGATCCGGTGATGGCGGAAAGCTATCTCCAGCACGCCGAGCACTATTTTCGGCTGATCGCCGCCGCGCAGCAGGCCCAGCAGCAGGCCGCCTACGGTTACCAGCGGCCGCCGGGCGAGCCCGAGCAGGACGAGGACGCCGACGACGACTTCGAGAGCCTGCCCGACCGTTTCGCCTCGCCGAGCGAGCGCGCGCCGCAGCACAATCCGGCCCCTCCGCAACAGCCGCCCTACCAGCAGCAGGACCGGCAGCCCTACAACAACGGGGGCCAGCAGCCCTACGAGGCGCGCCAGAACTACGATCGCCAGAACCAGCCGCAGCCGAACTTCCCGCAAGGCGATCGCCAGCCGGATCGCCAGCAGAACTACGATCGCCAGGATCGCACCTACGACAATCGCAACGGGCGCAACGACCGCGGCGACCGCAACGATCGTGGTCAGCAGGATCGTGGGCAGCCGGACCGCAGCCAGCCGGACCGCAATAACGTTCAGGGCTACCAGGGCGGCCAGCACTATCAGGGCGGCAACGGCCACCAGGGCGGCCAGAATCAGAACAACCAGGCCCAGGGCGACCGGCCGCCGCGCGACTACGACAACCGCAACTTCCGCAACAATCGTGGGCCGCGCGACTATCGCGACGGGCAGCCGCCGCGCGAGCCGCGCCAGCCGCAGGTCGACGACGCCCCCGCCGGCGGCCTGCCGGCCTTCATCACCGGCCCGATGCGCACCACCGTGCCGGAGAGCTCGAACGAGCAGCCGACGGTCGAGGCCGACGTGCCGGTGCAGGCCGCGCCCGAGGCCGGCGACGAGGCCGGGCTGCACCTGCGCCCGCGTCGTCGGCGTCGTCCGAAGGGCGAGTTCGCCAACGCGAGCGAGGGCGGCGAAGGCCGCCAGGAGCCGCAGGGCGCCGGCGAGACCACCGGCGACTAACCCGCTCCGACCTCAGATCAACTGGCCCTCGGGCGCGCCTGAGCCGGCGCGTTCGATCGCCAGCATGCGCAGCTTGGTCTTGGCGCCGCCTGGCGCCGAGAAGCCGCCGCTCTTCCCGCCGGCCGCGACCACGCGGTGGCACGGCACCACGATCGGGACGGGATTGGCGCCGAGCGCCGCACCGACGGCCTGCGCCGCGCCGCGTGCGCCGATCTGCTCGGCGATCTCGCCGTAGGTGAGCGTCTGGCCGGGCGGGATCGCCAGCGCCGCGGCATAGACGTGCCGCTCGAACTCGCTCGTGCCGCGCAGGTCGAGCTGGCAGTCGGCGAAGTCGATCGATTCCCCCTCCATCAGCGCGACGCAGCGGTCGATCACGTCGGCGACGCCGGGCGGCGGCGTCTCCTCCGGCGTGTCGGGCCAACGCCGCAGCAGCCGGCCCCGCGTCGACGCCTCGTCGCCCTCCGGGATCTGGATGCCGCAGACGCCGCGCTCGGTCCAGGCGATGCCGCAGCGCCCGATCGCGGTGTCGAACAGCGCGTAGCCTTCGGGCTTGAGACGAAGCATCGACATGTCAGGGCTCTATCTGCAGCGCCACCTCGTTGCGGCGCAGGAAGGGGAGGGTGAACGGCGGATCGTAGCCCAGGAATATAGGCGCGCCTTCCGCCGTGCGCCCGTTGCGCGCGAGGACGTCGCGAAGCTCCTGCAGGTGGGTGTCGAGATTGCGGCGCCCGAACGAGCCGGAGAAGCGGATCACCGCCAGCGTGCGCGCCGGCACCGTGACGACGTGGACGCGCGGATCGGTCGGCGCGGGCGGGTCGGCGGCGAGACGCGCCGGCAGGAGGAACTGCATCGTCTGCGTCGCGCCGGACGCCGCGGCACCGCCGAACCGGCCGCCGCCGCTCTGCGCAACCGGCGCCGTCATCTTGATCGTCGTGTCCCTCGCATTGGCGCCGGTGATGTAGCGAAACAGCCGCGAGAAGGCGTCGTTCTCGTCGCCCTCGACCTGCGTCTCGACGGCGACGAGCGGGCCGTAGCTCCTGATCTCGACGTGATCGGCGAGCGTCGACACGACGCGATAGCGCGGCTGCTCGAGCGCCGCCCGGATGCCGAAGACACCGAGGATCGACTCGAGGAAGGTGACGACGAAGTAGAGCACTTTCGCCACGACCGGCTACACGAACGCGCCGAGCCCGGTGATCGCGCGTCCGACGATCAGCGTGTTCATCTCGCGCGTGCCCTCGTAGGAATAGATCGCCTCGGCATCGGCCACGAAGCGGGCGACGTGATAGTCGACGAGGATGCCGTTGCCGCCCATCAGCTCGCGGGCGTGGCCGACCGTCTCGCGCATCAGCGTGGTGCAGACCACCTTGGCCAGCGAGGCGTGCTGGTCGGCCATCGCCCCGGCATCCTGCAGGCGCGACAGCTGGTGCACCAGCGACAGGGCGGCGGTGATGTTGCCCAGCATCTTGACGAGCAGATCCTGGATCAGCTGGAAGCTGGCGATCGGCTTGCCGAACTGCTGGCGCTGCTGCGCGTAGGCGAGCGCGTGCTCGTAGGCGCCCATCGCGCAGCCGACGGCCTGCCAGGCGACGCCGGCCCTGGTCATCCGCAGCACGTCGGCCGTGTCCTTGAAGGTCGCCGTCTCCTGCAGCCGGTTCGCCTCGGCGACGCGGCAGTCGGTCAGCGTGATCAGCGCGTTCTGGACGACGCGCAGCGCCAGCTTGTGCTCGATCTTCTCCGCCGCGAAGCCGGGCGTGCCCTTCTCGACGATGAAGCCCTTCACCTGTCCGTCGGCCTCGTCGCGCGCCCAGATGATCGTGAGGTCGGAGAAGGTGGCGTTGCCGATCCACTTCTTCTGGCCGTTGAGCACCCAATGGTCGCCGTCGCGCCGCGCCGTGGTGGTCAGGCCCTGCGAGGCGCCGGAGCCGACGTCGGGCTCGGTGAGGCCGAAGGCGCCGATCAGCTCCATCCGCGCCATCGGCGGCAGCCATTTCTGCTTCTGCTCCTCGGAGCCGCACAGGTAGATCGAGCCCATGGCGAGGCCCGAATGCACGCCCCAGAAGGTCGAGATCGACGGATCGACGCGGGCGAGCTCCATCGAGACGAAGCCGTTCAGCGTCGTCGAGCCGCCGGCGCAGCCGTAGCCCTCGTAGCCGAGGCCGCCGATGCCGAGCGCCTTCATCGGCGCGACGATCTCGAACGGGAAGGTCGCCGCCGACCAGTGCGGCTGGATGATCGGCGCGACGTGCTGCGCCAGGAACGCGCGCACGCGCCTGACGACGGCTTGCTCTTCCGGCGCCAGCGTCCCGAGCAGGTCGTAGAAGTCGGCATCGGGGCGCGGCAGCGCCTTGTCCCCGAAATGCTGCTGCTCGAAGGCGATGTTGCCGCTGGTCATCACGATGTCCTGCGCTGGTTTCGGGTCAAAGCGGTGAAGTCCGCGTCCGCCCCTCACGTTCCAGCGACCGGCCGATCGGCGGAGCGACCCAATGCAACGAAAGTCACAGCCGCCTCGTAACGACAGGGCTATGCTGACCTCGAACCGCCCGGAGCCGCCGATGATCCGCCTCGCCCTTTCCGCCGCAGCGCTCGCGCTGACCCTCGCCGCCAGCCCGGCCGTCGCGGCCGAACAGGCGACCTATTCGCCGGCGGCCTTCGCGGCCGCCCAGTCGGCCGGCAAGCCGGTCGTCGTCGACGTCTCCGCGACCTGGTGCACCACCTGCGCGGCGCAGAAGCCGATCGTGCAGTCGCTGCTGAGGCAGCCGAAGTTCAAGGATCTCGTCCTGCTCCACGTCGATTTCGACTCGCAGAAGGCGGCGCTGCGCAAGCTCGGCGTGCGCGAGCAGAGCACCTTCGTCGTCTACAAGGGCGCGCGGGAGGTCGGCCGCTCGACCGGCGACACCGACAAGGCCTCGATCGCGGCGCTGTTCTCCAAGGCGACCGGCTGAGCCATGCACCTGCCCAGCGTCCTCTTCGCCTTCGTCGCCGGCATCCTGTCGATCCTGGCGCCGTGCGTGCTCCCGCTGGTGCCGATCGTCCTGGCGACGGCGGTGTCCGAGCACAAGCTCGGGCCGGTCGCGCTGGCCGCCGGCGTCGCCGTCTCCTTCGCGGCGATCGGCATCTTCGTCGCGACGATCGGCTTCGCCGCCGGCATCGGCAGCGAGGTCTTTCAGGAAGCCGCCGCCGTCCTGCTGATCCTGATCGGCATCGTGCTCCTGCTGCCGGCGCTGCAGATGCGCTTCGCCACCGCCGCCGGCCCGGTCGGCACCTTCGCGCAGGAGAAGTTCGGCGGCTTCGCGGCGACGGGCCTGTTCGGGCAGTTCGGCGTCGGCCTGCTGCTCGGCGCGGTATGGAGCCCCTGCACCGGCCCGACCCTCGGCGCCGCGGCGGCGCTGGCCGACCAGTCGAAGCACCTCGGCCTCGTCGCGCTGGTGATGCTGGCCTACGGGATCGGCGCCGCGCTGCCGCTCGCCCTGCTCGGCTTCCTGTCGCGCGAGACCATCATGCGGCTCAAGGGCGGCATGCTGAGCGCCGGCAAGGCGATGAAGGTCGTGATGGGTCTGTTCCTGATCGCGCTCGGCGGCCTCATGCTGTCGGGCTACGACAAGACCGTCGAGACGCAGCTCGTCGCCGCCTCGCCGGCCTGGCTGAC
>CAZZZM010000006.1:24876-31012 GCA_964658465.1 uncultured Nakamurella sp. | reverse complement strand
TCAGCGCGAGATACATCATCGGCCGGATCTCGACCTTGCCGGCGATCGCCACCGGGCGCTCCTGGATCTTGTGCATGCCGAGGATGCCGGACTGCGGCGCGTTGAGGATCGGCGTCGACATCAGCGAGCCGTAGATCCCGCCATTGGTGATCGTGAAGGTGCCGCCCTGCATCTCCTCGATCTTCAGCTGGCCGTCGCGCGCCCGACGGCCGAAGCCGGCGATCGTCTGCTCGACCTGCGCGATGTTGAGCTGGTCGCAATCGCGCACCACCGGCACGACGAGACCCTTGTCGGTGCCGACGGCGATGCCAAGGTGGTAGTAGTTCTTGTAGACGAGGTCGGTGCCGTCGATCTCGGCGTTGACGGCGGGCACGTCGCGCAGCGCCTGGACGCAGGCCTTCACGAAGAAGCCCATGAAGCCGAGCTTGGCGCCGAACTTCTTCTCGAACGTGTCCTTGTACTTCGTGCGCAGCGCCATCACCGCCGACATGTCGACCTCGTTGAAGGTCGTCAGCATCGCGGCGGCGTTCTGCGCGTCCTTCAGCCGGCGCGCGATCGTCTGGCGCAGCTTGGTCATGCGGACGCGCTCCTCGCGCTCCGCGTCCGTCGCCGGCGAGGGCGCCCGGATCGGTGCCGGCGCCGGAGCCGGCTCCGGCGCGCGGGCCTGCGCGGGCTTCGCTGCCAGCACGTCGCCCTTCACGACCTGACCGCGGCGGCCGGACCCCTCGACGCCGTCGAGATCGATGCCGCGATCGGCGGCGATCTTGGCGGCGGCCGGCGCCGGCGGCATCGGCTTCGGCCCCTTCGGCTCGGCGGCGCCGTTGCCCGGCGTCGCGGCGGCGGCGCGCGAGGCGGCCGGCGCCTCCTTCGCCGTCTCTGCCGGCGCTGGCGCCCTGGCTTCGATCGTAGCCTCGGCCTTCGCGGGAGCAGCCCCTGCGGCGCCTTCGCTGATCTGGCCGAGGAGGCCGCCCGGCGCCACGGTCTCGCCGTCCTTCGCGACGATCTCGGAGAGCACGCCGGCGGCCGGCGCGTTGACCTCGAGCGTCACCTTGTCGGTCTCGAGCTCGCAAAGCGGCTCGTCGGCCTTCACCGGCTCGCCGGCCTTCTTGAACCAGCGCCCGATCGTCGCCTCGCTGACGCTTTCGCCGAGGGTCGGCACGCGGATCTCAGTCGTCATGTTCGGTCTCGCCGCGAAAGCGGCCCTCCTTGAAAACGTCGCGCCTCGTCGAAGGCCGAACTAATCGAAGACCTCGTCGGTGAATGCCTTCATCTGCGCCAGATGCCGAGACATCAAGCCCGTCGCCGTCGCGGCCGCGGCCGGGCGCCCGATATAGCGCGGCCGCATCTGCCCGTTGCCGACCTGGCCCAGCACCCATTCGAGATAGGGGTCGACGTGCGACCAGGCGCCCATGTTCTTCGGCTCCTCCTGGCACCACACGACCTCGGCCTTGCCGAAGCGCGACAGCTCGTTGACCAGCGCCTTCAGCGGCATCGGGTAGAGCTGCTCGACGCGCAGGAGGTAGATGTCGTCGATCTCGCGGCGCTCGCGCTCCTCGAAGAGGTCGTAATAGACCTTGCCCGAGCACAGCACCACGCGGCGGATCTCGCCGTCGGGCTTGAGCTCGACCTTGTGCTCGCCGGGCTTCTCGGCGTGGTCGCGCAGCAGGCGGTGGAAGCTCGTCCCGGTCGCCATCGCGTCGAGGCTCGAGACCGCCCGCTTGTGGCGCAGCAGCGACTTCGGCGTCATCAGGATCAGCGGCTTGCGGATGTCGCGCTTCAGCTGCCGGCGCAGGATGTGGAAGTAGTTCGCCGGCGTCGTGCAGTTGGCGACCTGCATGTTGTCTTCGGCGCAAAGCTGCAGGTAGCGCTCGAGGCGCGCCGAGGAATGCTCCGGCCCCTGGCCCTCGTAGCCGTGCGGCAGCAGGCAGACGAGACCGGACATGCGCAGCCACTTGCGCTCGGCCGACGAGATGAATTGGTCGAAGATGACCTGCGCGCCGTTGGCGAAGTCGCCGAACTGCGCCTCCCACAAGGTCAGCGCGTCGGGCTCGGCGACCGAATAGCCGTACTCGAAGCCGAGCACCGCCTCCTCCGACAGCATGGAGTTGATGACCTCGAAGCGCGCCTGCTCGTCGCGGATGTGGTTCAGCGGGATGAAGCGGGCCTCGTTCTCCTGGTCGATCAGCACCGAATGGCGCTGCGAGAAGGTGCCGCGCTCGCTGTCCTGGCCCGAGAGCCGGACGCGATGGCCCTCGTCGAGCAGGCTGGCGAAGGCCAGCGCCTCGCCCATCGCCCAGTCGATGTTCTCGCCGGTGTCGACGGCCTTGCGCCGGTTATCGAGCAGGCGCTGGATCGTCTTGTGGAGGTGGAAGTCCTTCGGAACCGTGGTGAGGCGCCGGCCGAGCTCGGCCAGGCGCGCCCGGTCGACGCCGGTCTGGCCGCGACGATCGTCGTCGGGTCCGGTGGCCGAGCGCAGGCCCGCCCAGCGCCCGTCGAGCCAGTCGGCGCGGTTCGGCGCGTAATGCTGGCCCGCCTCGAACTCGACGTCGAGCTTGGCGCGCCAGGCCGCCTTGTCCTGCTCGACGCGCTCGGCGGTCATCACGCCCTCGCCGATCAGCTTGTCGGCATAGAGGTCGAGCACGCTGCGATGGCCCTTGATCTTCTTGTACATCAACGGCTGCGTGAAGGCCGGCTCGTCGCCCTCGTTGTGGCCGAAGCGCCGGTAGCAGAACATGTCGATGACCACCGGCTTGTGGAACTTCTGCCGGAACTCGACCGCCACCTTGGCGGCGTAGACGACCGCCTCCGGGTCGTCGCCGTTCACGTGGATGATCGGCGCCTCGATCATCTTGGCGACGTCCGACGGGTACGGCGACGAGCGCGAGTAGCGGGGATAGGTCGTGAAGCCGATCTGGTTGTTGATGATGAAATGGATCGAGCCGCCGGTGCGGTGACCCTTCAGGCCCGACAAGCCGAAGCATTCGGCGATGACGCCCTGCCCCGCGAAGGCCGCGTCGCCGTGCAGCAGCAGCGGCAGCACCTTCGCCCGCTCGACGAAATCGTTCTTCTGGTCCTGCTTCGCGCGCACCTTGCCGAGCACGACGGGATCGACGATCTCGAGATGCGACGGGTTGGCGGCGAGCGACAGGTGCACGGTGCGGTCGTCGAAGGTACGGTCCGACGAGAAGCCGAGATGGTACTTCACGTCTCCCGAGCCTTCGGTCTCGGCCGGCGCCGCCGAACCGCCCTTGAACTCGTGGAAGACCGCGCGGTGCGGCTTGGCCATCACCTGGGTGAGCACGTTGAGCCGGCCGCGATGGGCCATGCCGACCTCGATGTCCTCGACCCCGAGCGCGCCGCCGCGCTTGATGATCTGCTCCAGCGCCGGCACCATGCTCTCGCCGCCGTCGAGGCCGAAGCGCTTGGTGCCGGTGTAGCGGACGTCGAGGAACTTCTCGAAGCCCTCGGCCTCGATGAGCTTGTTGAGGATCGCCCGCTTGCCTTCCGGCGTGAAGGTGATCGCCTTGTCCGGCCCCTCGATGCGGGCCTGCATCCAGGCCTTCTCGGCCGGGTCCGACATGTGCACGAACTCGTAGCCGATCGTGCCGCAATAGGTGCGGCGCAGGATCGGCATCATCTCGTCGATCGAGGCCCATTTCAGCCCGAGCACGCCGTCGATGAAGATCTGGCGGCCGTAATCGGCCTCGGTGAAGCCGTAGGACGAGGGGTGCAACTCCTCGAAGTCCTTCGGCGGCGCGAGGCCGAGCGGATCGAGCTTGGCGTGCAGATGGCCGCGCGTGCGGTAGGCGCGGATCATCATCAAGGCGCGGACGGAATCGCGCGTCGCCTGGCTGACCGCGTCGGCCGAGGGCGGCGTCGCGACCTCGCCGGTCTTGGCGATCTGCTTGGCGGCGACTTCCTTGGCGACCTTGGCGGCGATCGTCTTCTCGGCCGGCCAGTCGCCGTCGAGGGCCGAGACCAATTCGCCGTTGGCGGCGATCGGCCAGTTCGGCGCCTTCCAGGCGGGCCCATGCGCCGAGCGCTCGACCGCGGCCTCATCGTCATCGAGGCCGGCGAAGAAGGACTGCCATTCGGGGTCGACCGATTGCGGGTCCTGCCGGTAGCGCTCGTGCATCTGCTCGACCCAGACGGCGTTGCCGCCGTAGAGGAACGAGGTCGACGCGAAGGCGTCGTTGCCCGTCGACCGGTTGGAGCCCAGCGGCGCAGCGCCGCCGCCCGAGCCGTTGCCTTCCTGCCGTGCCATATCCTTCAACCTCCGGCCCGGCGTCGCTCTTCGGCTCCGGACTCAAAATTCGTCTCGCCCAGCGAGGGCGAAGCTCATGCCGCGTCTTCGCGGCGAAAGCGCGTCGAAACCGGCGTCAGGCCGGCTCTTCGCGCGTGACGATCAGCGCCCAGATCGTCGCCGGGATCCAGCCGATGATCGTGATGTGCAGCAGGATGCAGAGAATGCCCTGGATCACCTTGCCGCGCAGGAACATCGCCAGCCACGGCGCCAGAAAGCAGATGAGGATGTTGATCATTAAGCGTCCACTTCCCGGGCGTCAGCCCTTCAAAACCTCGACCAGCGTCTTGCCGAGCCGGGCCGGCGACGGCGAGACCTTGATGCCCGCCGCTTCCATCGCCGCGATCTTGTCCTCGGCACCGCCCTTGCCGCCCGAGATGATGGCGCCGGCGTGCCCCATGCGACGCCCCGGGGGCGCCGTGCGGCCGGCGATGAAGCCGACCGTCGGCTTCTTGCGACCGCGCTTGGCCTCGTCGGCCAGGAATTGCGCCGCATCCTCCTCCGCCGAGCCGCCGATCTCGCCGATCATCACCAGCGAGGTCGTCTTCTCGTCGGCGAGGAACATCTCGAGCACGTCGATGAACTCCGTGCCCTTGACCGGGTCGCCGCCGATACCGACGGCGGTGGTCTGGCCGAGACCCTCGCGGGTGGTCTGAAAGACCGCCTCGTATGTAAGGGTTCCCGAGCGCGATACGATGCCGACCGAGCCCTGCGCGAAGATGTTGCCCGGCATGATGCCGATCTTGCATTCGCCCGACGTCATCACGCCGGGGCAGTTCGGCCCGATCAGCCGCGATTTCGAGCCCGACAGCGCCCGCTTGACCTTGACCATGTCGGCGACCGGGATGCCCTCGGTGATGCAGACGATCAGCGGCATCTCGGCATCGATCGCCTCGAGGATCGCGTCGGCCGCGCCCGGCGGCGGCACGTAGACGACGGACGCGTCGGCGCCGGTCTCCTCGCGCGCTTGGGCGACCGAGTCGAACACCGGCAGGCCGAGGTGGAAGGCGCCGCCTTTGCCTGGCGACACGCCGCCGACCATCTGCGTGCCGTAGGCGATGGCCTGCTCTGAGTGGAAGGTGCCATTCTTGCCGGTGAAACCCTGGCAGATGACCTTGGTGTGCTTGTCGATCAGAATGGACACGCGCGAGGCTTCCAAGGGACGTGAGTGGCAGAAAGCGAAGGCCGCGCCAGTCGCGGCAATGCGCCCGGCGCCGATGCGCGCCGGTATAAAGATTTTTTGGGGAAGGCCAAACGAAACTATGGCGCGTGCTGGAATGCCGGGCGCGCAACGCTGAGGGCCCGCGGCTAATCCTTCCCGCGCCGCGGCACGCCGAGCCGATAGATCCCCTTGAACGCCCCCGGATCGGCCACCGGCTTGCCCTTGCGCAGGATCGCGACCTCGCCGGCTTCCGCGAGGCGGACCGCCGCGCGCCGGACCGGCTGCATGAACCGACGCCACCCGTCCTGAGGCGATCCGGGGCCGTCCAGCGCCCGCGCGACCTCCGACGGACAGATCGTCTTGTCGGCGCCGCGCTCCGCCACCAGCCGCAGGATCGTCGCGGCGATCTCGTCGTCGTCCGCTGTCACTCGGCGCCACGCGCCGCCAGGCCCGTCGAGCCGAAGCCGCCCGCGGCGCGCCGCGTGGCCTCGAGGTCGTCCACGATCTCGAGCCGGGCGGTGACGACCGGGGCGACCACCATCTGCGCGATGCGCATGCCGCGCTCGATCGCGAAGGCCTCTCGGCCGAGGTTGACGAGCAGCACCTGCACCTCGCCGCGGTAATCGGCGTCGATCGTGCCGGGCGCGTTGAGCACGGTGACCCCGTGCCTG
>CAZZZM010000006.1:0-24776 GCA_964658465.1 uncultured Nakamurella sp. | reverse complement strand
AAGAGCCGCACCAGCCGCCCGGCGACCTCTTTCTTGTCGAGCCGCGGCCACGCCGTCTCGCCGTCCGCCCCGACGATCGTCACCTCGTTCGTCGCGCCGCCGAACGTGCCGCTCGCCGCGCCGACGTCGTTGAGCACGATGAGGTCGCAGCCCTTCGTCTCGAGCTTGGCGCGGGCATGCGCGACGAGGTCGTTCGTCTCCGCAGCAAAGCCGACGACCAGCGCCGGCCGGTCGGCATTGCGCCGGGCGATCGTCGCCAGGATGTCGGGATTTTCGGCGAGCTCGAGCGACGGCGGCCCCTTGCCGTTCTTCTTGAGCTTGGCCGGCGCGGCGGCGGCGACCCGCCAGTCGGCGACGGCGGCGGCGGCGACGAAGATGTCGGCGGGCAGCGCCGCCTCGACCGCCGCCAGCATCTCGCGCGCCGTCTCGACCCTGTGCACGGCGACGCCTTGCGGATCGGCGAGCGCCACCGGCCCCGACACCAGCACCACCTCCGCCCCCGCGGCGGCGGCGGCGGCGGCGAGCGCGTGGCCCTGCTTGCCCGACGAGCGGTTGGCGATGAAGCGCACCGGATCGATCGGCTCGTGCGTCGGACCGGAGGTGACGACGACGCGCCGCCCCGCCAGCGCGCCGCCCGGCAGCGGCAGCCGCGTCTCCGCGGCCAGCGCGGCCTCGATGGCCGCGACGATGGCGAGCGGCTCGGCCATGCGGCCCGGCCCGTACTCGCCGCAGGCCATCGCGCCGTCGTCCGGCCCGCAGAACAGCACGCCGTCCGACTGCAGCGTCGCGACGTTGCGTTGCGTCGCCGCGTGCAGCCACATCCGCAGATTCATCGCCGGGGCGACCAGCGTGCGCTTGTCGGTGGCGAGCAGCAGCGTCGTCGCGAGGTCGTCGGCGAGGCCGTTGGCCATGCGGGCGAGCAGATTGGCCGTCGCCGGCGCGACGACGACGAGATCGGCGGCGCGCGACAGCTCGATGTGTCCCATCTCGGCCTCGTCGGTGAGCGAGAAGAGGTGCTCGTACGCTTTCTCGCCGGCGAGGCTGGCGAACGACAGCGGCGTCACGAATTCCTTGGCGCCCGCCGTCAGCACCGGCACGACGCGGGCGCCGCGCTCGCGCAGCCGCCGCACGAGATCGAGCGCCTTGTAGGCCGCGATCCCGCCGCCGACGACGAGGAGGATGGTCTTGTTGGTGAGAGTGGACACGGATGCTGACCTCGAGCCGGCCCTCACTATCCCGATTTCCGCCGATGCCGAAATGCGATGATCCGGATGGTGTCCGGGAGCGGGATCAGCCGGCAAGCCGGCCGAGGTAGGTCTCCGCCCCCTCGAGATCGCCGGCACGCCCCGCAAAGCCGACATACCCGTCCGGCCGGACGATCGTGACGTGCCCGTCCGCCGACGCGCGGGCCTCGGGCTGCACGAGCTTCGGATACTTCGTCGCCAGCGCCGCGGCCCTATCGCGATCGCCGGCGTAGAGCACGAAGCGCGGATCGTCCCCCGCCCCCGGCGGCGCGCCGGCATAATGCTCTGGCGGGAACCGGTCGCCGGCGTGACGGCCCACCGACAGCGGGCTCTTCGCGTAGGCGATGTCGGTCTCGCTCATCTGCGTCACCATCCGCTCGCGCACCGCCTCGAAGCCGAGCGCGACATGCGCCACGACATCGCGCACCGCCTGCGCGGCGGGGTTCGACAGCGTGCCGATGTCGGTGAGCCGGGTGGCGTTGCGCAGCACCATCCTGCCGACCGCGGTGCGCTCGGGGCTGTAGCTCTCGAGCAGCGTCTCCGAGGCGCCGCGCGCGACCAGCGCCAGCCGCCAGGCGAGGCCGATCGCATCCTGCATGCCGGTGTTCATGCCCTGGCCGCCGGCGGGGCTGTGGACGTGCGCGGCATCGCCGGACAGGAACACCCGCCCGACCCGGTAATCCTCGACCTTGCGCTCGTTGATGCGGAAATGGGTCAGCCAGTTCGGGTCCGACACCTGGAAGCCGCCGGCGCGGCGGTCGGCCAGCGCCTGCACCTCGTCGAGCGTCGGCTCGGGGCGCGGATGGTCCGGGTCGGTCTTGCCGACCGTACCGATGACGCGGGCACGGCCGCCGGGGATCGGGAACACCACGAACGGCCCGTCGCGGTGGAAGTAGACGGCGATCTCGTCGGGCGCCGGCGCATGCTCGCCGTCGAGGCGGATGTCGGCGAGCAGCCAGTCGTCGCCCTCGGTCGAACCGTGGAAGTCGACCCCGAGGCCGTGCCGCACCGCGCTGTGCGCGCCGTCGCAACCGAGCAGCCAGGGCGTCGTCACGCGCTCCTCGCGGCCGTCGGCGTGCCGCAGCGTCGCTGCGACATGGTCGGGCGTTTGCGTGAAGCCGGTGAGCTCGACCTCGCGCTCGATCGAGACGCCGAACGAGGCAAGATGCGCGGTCAGCAGTTTCTCGGTCTCGCTCTGCGGGATCATCAGCGCGAAATCGTAGGCGCTGGCGATCTTGTCGAAGGTCGTGCGCCCGATGACGGCGGTCTTGTTGCGGATGGTCGCGCCGCGGCCCTTCAGCCCGGCGGCGAGGAAGCCGGCGGTGCATCCCATGCGGTCCATCAGCTCGAGCGTGCGGCTCCAGACGACGAGCGCCTTCGAGGTCTGGGTCGCCTTCGGGCTCTTGTCGATGATGCGGACGGGCAGGCCGTAGCGGGCCAGCTCCGCCGCCATGGTGAGGCCGACCGGTCCGGCCCCGACGACGAGGATCATGCGATTTCCTCCGGCGACGCCACGGCGCCGACCGCTATCAACGCATGAGACGCGGAGGCGTTTACTCCGCCGCGCAGACGGCCTGCGCCTGGTCGGGCGCGCCGCGGCGCGCAACGAGCGTCACCGCGAACGCGACGATCGCCACGCCGACGCCGAGCCACGGCAGCTCGGCGTAGCCGACCCCGGCGGTGATCGCGGCGCCGCCCATCCAGGCGCCGGTCGCGTTGCCGAGGTTGAAGGCGCCCTGGTTGAGCGTCGCGGCGAGGTTCGGCGCGTCGGCGGCGGCCTCGACCACCCACACCTGCAGCGGCGACGCCAAGGCGAAATTGGCCAGGCCCCAGACCGTCAGCGTCGCCATCGCCGCCCAATGGCCGTGGATGGTGAAGGTGAACACGACGAGGATGATCGCCACCGCGGCGAAGGCGCCGAGCACCGTGCCGACGAGGCGCCAGTCGGCCAGCCGCCCGCCGAGGAGATTGCCGATCGTGATGCCGATGCCGAACAGGACGAGCGCGATCGTCACCTCGTGCGGCGTCAGCCCGCTCACCTGCTCGAGCATCGGCGCGATGTAGGTGAAGACGGAGAACAGGGCGACCGAGCAGAGCGTGCTGATCGCCATCGGCAGCAGCACGCGCGGCTCGCGCAGCGAGCGGAGCTCGCGGGTCAGGCGGTTGCTCGACCCGGGCAGGTGGCCGGGCACGAAGGCGGCGAGCGCCGCGGCCGCCAGGAGCCCGATGCCGACGACGACGAAGAACGGGAAGCGCCAGCCCATCGCCTGGCCGAGCGCGGTGCCGAACGGCACGCCGAGCACGTTGGCGAGGGTGAGGCCGGAGAACATGATCGCCACCGCCTGCGCCTTGCGCCGCGGCGCCACGAGATCGCGCGCCACCACGCTGCCGATGCCGAAGAAGGCGCCGTGCGCCAGCGAGGTGACGAGCCGCGCGACCATCAGCGCCCCATAGGTCGGCGCCAGCGCGCAGCCGAGGTTGCCGAGGATGAACACGCCCATCAGCCCCGACAGCGCCGCCTTGCGCGGCAGGCGCGCCACCGCGATCGCCACGACGGGCGCACCGAAGGCGACGCCGAACGCGTAGGCGGACACGAGATACCCCGCCTGCGGCACGGTCACCGCGAGATCGCGCGCCATGTCGGGCAGCAGGCCCATGATGATGAACTCGGTCGTGCCGATGCCGAAGGCGGCGAGCGCGAGGGCGAGCAAGGGAAGCGGGAGCATCGAGCGGGATCTCGGCCGGACGTTGCGCCGCAACATAGCGCTCGGAGAGCGCGAGGCGAGTTGCTGCGCGTCATGGCAGCGTCCCGCCCCGTGCGCCGCTTAGCCGGACTAGGTGCGACGGGCGCGCCAGGCGCTCCAGATCAGATAGAGCGTCAGGACGACGACGCTCCACAGGTTGAGGTGGGAGAGCGAGGTCTGCTCCGCCGCGTCGTAGGCGACGAGCGGCGCGCCGAGATGTGGCAAAGCGAGCGCCGCGAGGCCCGTCATCGCGGCGAGCGCAGCCGCGATCCGCCATTCGCTGGCGCGGAAGAAGCCGAGCGCGATGACCAGGCAGGGGACCAGGAACCAGCCGACCGCCGTGCCGGTGCCGAAGGCCTTGGTCGACAGCAGCGTGTTGGCGACCCCGGCGGCCCAGAACAGCGCGCGGCCGCCGCGCGAATGGCGCCGCGCGACGAGCGGCGCGGCGACGAACAGCGGCGTCGACAGCCAGGTCAGGAAGGCCGGCCAGGCGTCGTGCCCGACCAGCGCCCACACGTAGACGGGATAGAGCGGCTGGCTGCCCCAGACGAGGAAGGCGCCGGCGTTGGAGGCGGCGGCGAAGGGGTCGGCGTTGGCGACATAGGCCGCGCCCCAGTCGCGCGAGCGGATGTAGGCGGTGCGGGCGCCGGCGAGCGCGCCCACCTAGGCCGGCCTGAGGCGGTAGTGCGTGACCCCCCAGGCGGTGCCGTCGGCATGGCCGAACAGGCCCTCGGTCGCAAGGTAGAACAGCCGCCAGCGGCGCAGCCACAGGCGCGCGTCGCGGCCATAGACGTCGGACAGCACGCGCATCACCGCGGGCTTGCTGGCGTCGCAATTGGCGAGCCAGTCGCGCGCCGTGCGGGCGTAATGGGTCCCGCTCCAATCCCAGGTCGCCTCGACGGCGAAGAGGTCCTCGAAGCGGCCGATCAGCCCGCGGCTCGGCATGATGCCGCCGGTGAAGAAATGCTGGGCGATCCAGTCCGACTTGTCGGCATGGTCGAAGCGGTAGGGCGCGTGCGCATGCGTGAACACGTGGACGAAGAGCCGGCCCTCCGCGCCGAGCCAGCCGCGCGCCCGGGCGAGCAGCGCGCGCCAGTTGGCCATGTGCTCGAACATCTCGACCGAGACGATGCGGTCGAAGCCGCCTTCGGCCGGCTCGAAGGCGTTCATGTCGGCGGTGACGATCGTCAGGTTGGCGAGCCCGCGCTTCGCCGCCTCGCCCTCGATGAAGGCGCGCTGGCTCCGCGAGTTCGACACGGCGGTGATCGCGGCGTTCGGATAGCGCTCGGCCATCCACAGCGAGAGCGAGCCCCAGCCGCAGCCGAGCTCGAGGATGCGCTGGCCGTCGGCGAGGCCGGCGTGCTCGCAGGTCAGCGCCAATGCCCGCGTCTCGGCCTGCGCCAGCGTGCTGGCCGGCGAGTCATAGTAGCAGCAGGAATACTTGCGGCGCGGGCCGAGGCAGAGCCGGAAGAACTCCGCCGGCACCTCGTAGTGCTGCGTGTTGGCGGCGTCGGTGTGCTCGGCGATGGGGAAGGCGTCCATGCCCGCGGCAAAAGCCTGTTCCAGCGCCGGATCGGGCACCGCGAGCTTGCGCCGCGTGCGCCCGACCAGCGCGCCGATGCCGGCGCGCGTCACGGCGTCGGGCAGCGGCAGCCGCTCGACGGCGCCGATGGCGGCGGGGATCAGGCTCATCCGGGCAGGCTCATTTCGCGGCGTCCGCCTTCGGCGGGCTGGGGAAGAAGGCGCCGACCCGCTCCTGATAGGCGCGGAAGTTGCCGCCGTGCTTGCGGATCATGTGCTGCTCGAGCGGCGGCACGCCCGAGATGTAGCGCAGCAGCACGAACATGAAGAGCGGGCCCGACAGCGCCAGATAGCCCCACGGATAGCCGTGGACGTTGGTGGCGATGATCGGATAGGCGAGCCAGCCCAGCCATTCGAAGAAGTAATTGGGGTGCCGCGACCAGCCCCACAGGCCGGCGTCGCAGATCTTGCCCTTGTTGCTCTTGTCGGCGGCGAACTGCTTCAGCTGCTGGTCGGCCGCGCCTTCGCCGAAGATCGCGCCGAGCAGCACCAGGGCGCCCAGCACGTCGGTCGCGGAAATCCCCGGCGCCGGGTTGTGCGCGGCGATGCCGACCGAGAGCACCAGCACGAAGGCGGCCAGCGCCTGGATCTGCAGGAACCAGAAGAAGCGCGGCTGGAAATCGTCCTTCCACTCGCGCCGCATCTCCGCGTAGCGCGGGTCCTCGCTCGAGGCGCTGCGCGTCCGCAGCAGGATGTGCGTGCCGAGCCGGACCGACCACAGCGCGACCAGGATCGCGACCAGCCATTGCCGCGCCGACGGCGCCTCCCAGCCATGGCCGAGACTGTGCCCCCAGGGCACCAGCGCGAGGAACACGCCGCCGAGCCCCATCTCGTAGGACCAGAAGACGTCGGACCAGCCGGCATTGCGCGCCCTCAGCGCATAGACCCAGGCGAGCGCCATCAGCGCCGACAGCACCAGGGCGGTGGCCGCAATCGAAGTCACAGTCATGCAAGACGGCTCGGCTGGAAGTAGCGCGACGAGCCGGGCCTCGGCCGCACCGCGTCGCATCGCTTGCGGATGAACGCCAGCGTGTCCTTGAAGCTCGGCGCGACCGGCCGCAGCAACGGGCTGAACGCGCCCATCACCAGCGTGTGGTCGACGTGCTTGTAGAAGCGCGTCTCGGCGCGGCCGCCGAGCGCGCGGATGCGGGTCGCGAGCTTGCGGCTGTTGTCGGGTTTGACCGTGCGGTCGCGCAGCCCGGTGACGAGCAGCATCGGCGTCGCGTCGCCGCGCGCGTAGGCGATCGGCTGGCTCGCGCGGAGGTCGCCGCCGGCCGGCGCGAAGATGCGCTTCAGCACGTCGCTCTGCAGCGGCAGGAAGTCGTAGGGGCCGGCGAGGCCGACCATGCCGGCGAGCGACTGCCGGCTGGCGGGGTCGAGACGCGTCTTGTCGAGGGCGAGCATCGCCGCGATATACGCGCCCGCCGAATGCCCGACGAGGAAGATCAGGCCGGGATCGGCGCCGAACTCCGTGGCGTTGCGTCGCGCCCAGCGGACGGCCCGCGCCCCGTCGTCGATGAAATCGGGGAAGCGGACGTCCGGATAGAGCCGGTAGTCGGGCACCACCGTGACGATGCCGCGCTTGGCGAGCGCCATGGCCGCGAAGCGGTAGTCCGCCCTGTTCCCGTCCTCCCAGCCGCCGCCGTAGAAGAAGACGACGAGCGGCGCTTCCTGCGCGTTGACGGGGGCGTAGACGTCGAGCAGGCCGCGCCGGCCCTGGGCGTAGCGGACGTCGCGCGTGACCTCGACGTTGCGGCCGAGGGCGATTGCATTGACGAGCGCAACCCCGTTTATCGGCCATGGCCAAGCCATCGATCGCCACCAACCTCTCGGGACGCGCCCCTGAGCCTATGCTTGCAAAATCTGGGCGCTGCGCCGCACCCAAACGGCCACGCGCTTCGTATATAGTCTGATTTCGCGACGGGGCGCACGGGTCAAACCGAGGGTGTTTAGACAGAAATGAGCGTCGATCGAGGCGAGCGGCTCGATGTCGCAGTGGTGGGATCGGGCATCGCGGGCCTGTCCTGCGCGTGGCTCCTCGCCCAGCGCCACAAGGTGACGCTCTACGAGGGCGAGAGGCGACCGGGCGGTCACACCAACACGGTCGAGGTGCCGACCGCCGACGGCGTGCTGCCGGTCGACACCGGTTTCATCGTCTTCAACGAGGCGACTTATCCGAACCTCGTCGCGCTGTTCGCGCATCTTAAGATCGCCACCCAGGCCTCCGAGATGTCGTTTTCCGTCTCGCTCGACGGCGGCCGGCTCGAATACGGCGGGACGGACCTCTCGACGCTCTTCGCGCAGCGCGCCAACCTGTTGCGTCCGCGCTTCCTCCTGATGCTGCGCGACCTGCTGCGCTTCTACCGCGAGGCGCCCGGCAAGCTCGCCGAGCTGGAGGGCCTGAGCCTCGGCGACTATCTCGACCGCGACGGCTTCGGCCGCGCCTTCCGCGACGACCATCTGCTGCCGATGGCGGCGGCGATCTGGTCGGCGCCGCGCGCGACATTGCTTGATTTCCCGGCGACGAGCTTCGTGCGCTTCTGCGAGAACCACGGCCTGCTCAAGGTGACGGACCGCCCGATCTGGCGCGCCGTCACCGGCGGCTCGCGCAGCTACATCCCGGCGCTGACCGCGCCCTACGGCGACCGCCTCCGGCTCGGGACGCGCATCGTCGGCATCGCCCGCGACGCGTTCGGCGTGACGCTGCGCGCGGCGGACGGCACGACGGCCCGCCACGACCACGTCGTCGTCGCGACGCATGCCGACACGGCGCTCGCCCTGCTCGACGTGCCGACGCCCGGCGAGCGCGAGATCCTCGGCGCCTTCCGCTACAGCCGCAACAAGGCGGTCCTGCACCGCGACGCGGCGCTGATGCCGCGCCGGCGCAAGGTGTGGTCGAGCTGGAACTTCCTGGGCCGCCGCGGCGGCGACGCCGAGGCGCTCTGCGTCACCTATTGGATGAACCGGCTGCAGTCGCTCGACGCCGCCGACCATTTCGTCACGCTGAACCCGACGACGGCGCCGCGCGACGTGATCTACGAGACGACCTACGAGCACCCGATCTTCGATCTCGGTGCGCTCGGCGCCCAGCGCCGGCTGTGGTCGCTGCAGGGCGACGGCAACGTGTGGTTCGCCGGCGCGCATTTCGGCGCCGGTTTCCACGAGGACGGGCTGCAGGCCGGCCTCGCCGTCGCCGAAGCGCTCGGCGGCGTGCGGCGCCCCTGGCAGGTCGCGGGCGAATCGAGCCGGATCGTGCTTCCGTTGCAGGAGTTCGCGGCGTGAGATCCGCTCTCTACACCGGGCGCGTCCACCATCGCCGATTCGGGGCGACGCCGCATGCCTTGCGCTACCGCATGACGATGGCGCTGCTCGACCTCGACGAGCTCGACGAGCTGCACGGCCGGCTGCGCCTGTTCTCGCGCAACGCCGCCAACCTGTTCTCCTTCCGCGATCGCGACCATTTGCCGAAGGACGCGCCGGCCGACGCGACGCTGCGCGGCATGGTCGAGGCCCGTCTCGCCGAGGCCGGCATCGACCTCGACGGCGGCCGGATCGCGCTCCTGTCGCTGCCGCGCATCCTCGGCTACGCCTTCAACCCGCTCAGCGTCTTCTTCTGCCGGCGTAGCGACGGGGCGCTGGCGGCGATCCTCTACGAGGTCAACAACACCTTCGGGCAGCGCCACACCTACGTCATCCCCGTCGATGCGGGCGCCGCGCGAGGCGGCCTCGTCGAGCAGGGCTGCGACAAGGTCTTCTACGTGTCGCCGTTCCTCGACATGGACATGCGTTACGCCTTCCGCATCGAGCCGCCGACCGAGCGGATCGCGGTCGCCGTCGACGGGCTGCGCGAGGGGAAGCGGATCATCGCCGCCTCGTTCGCCGGCACCCGCCGCGAGCTCGACGATGCGACGCTGCTACGCACGTTCGTCGCCCACCCGCTCTTGAGCTTTGCCGTAGTCGCCGGCATCCATATCGAGGCGCTCAAGCTCTGGTGGAAGGGGGTCGGCCTCAGGGCCCGCCCCGCGCCGCCTGAGACGGCCGCCACCATCGTCCGCCGAGAGGTCTGATGTCGCTTGTAGAGAAAGCCGCCAAGGTCACCGTCCCGCCGCGGCGCTGGGGCGGGGCGAGCCTGCAGGTGAGGCTGATCGAGAAGATCCTCGCCCACCTCGTCTGCGGCGGCCTGACGATCAAGCTGCCCGACGGACGCGAGGCGCATTTCACGTCCCCGGAGCCCGGCCCGGAGGCGTTCCTCGAAATCCACCGGTGGCGCACCGTCTGGCGCACCGTCACCCGCGGCGACATGGGCTTTGCCGAATCCTTCATCGACGGCGATTGCTCGAGCCCCGACATCGCCAAGGTGGTCGAATTGTTCGTGCGCAACGAGGCGATGCTGGCCGGCATCGCCGGCTGGGCCCCGGTCCATTTCCTGAACAAGCTGATCCATTGGCGGCGCGCCAACACGCGCGCGGGCAGCAAGCGCAACATCGTCGCCCATTACGATCTCGGCAACGAGTTCTTCGAGCATTGGCTCGATAAAGGCATGACCTATTCCTCCGCGCTGTACGAGCGCGACGACCAGAGCCTGGAGGACGCGCAGGTCGCCAAGCAGGACCGCGTGCTCGCCGATCTCGCGCTGACGCCGGGCGACCGGGTGCTCGAGATCGGCTGCGGCTGGGGCGGTCTCGCCCAGCGCATCCTCGAGGCCGGCTGCAAGGTGACGGGCCTCACGCTGTCGCCGTCGCAGCTCGAATATGCCGGGCGGCGGCTCGTCGAGAGCGGGCACCAGGCCGACCTGCGGCTCGAGGATTATCGCGACGTGACCGGCACGTTCGACCGCATCGTGTCGATCGAGATGATGGAGGCGGTCGGCCGCTCGTACTGGCCGGCCTATTTCCGGGCGATCCGCGAGCGGCTCGCCACCGACGGCCATGCCGTCCTCCAGGTCATCACGCTCGACGAGACGCGCTACGCGGGCTACCGCGATCAGGTCGACTTCATCCAGCGCTACGTCTTCCCGGGCGGCATGCTCCCGACGCCGACGATCATGCGCGAGCAGGCCGAGGCCGCCGGGCTTTCGCTGAAGTCGCGCTTCAGCTTCGGGCAGAGCTACGCGAAGACCTTGGCCGAATGGTCGCGGCGCTTCCAGACGGCGCTGCCGCACATCGAGGCGATGGGCTTCGACAAGCGCTTCCAGCGTCTGTGGACCTATTACCTCGCCTATTGCGAGGGCGGGTTCCGCGCCGGCATCCTCGACGTCGGGCTCTACACGATCGGCCACGCCGAGCCGACGCGCTGAATCCCGGCGCGGCGGGTCACGTCTCGCCGCGGAACGTCCACAGGCGATTGGCGGCGAAGGTCCACACCATCACGAGCCCCGTCGTGGCGGCCTGCGCCGGCAGGTACGGCGCATGCCAGCGCTCGACGAGGAGCCGCATCGCCAGCCACGTGAGCCCGAACGCGACGCCGGCGACCATCGCGAACCGCCAGGCCGCCTGCTCGTGCGGACGCTCGCTGCCGAACGTGTGGCGACGATTGAGCTGGTAGGAGAGGAGCCCGCCGACGCAGAAGCCGGTCAGGGCCGAGGGGACCGGCGGGGCGTGCAGCCATTGCACCATCGCGACGAGGATCGCGTAATGCAGGGCCGTGCAGATCATCCCGACGCCGAGGAACGACCTGACTTGGCGTAACAACAGGTGATGCTCGAGGATCACGCGCAGGCCGGGATTCTGGATCGCCAAAGCTTTGCCACCGAAAAGCCCGCAAGTCGTAGCGAAGGGAACCGGGCAACGGCTTTTACGCGATTTGCCCTGCGTTCCAAGGAGACTGTCTTATATGCGCCTGAACCTCACCATCGGCCGGCTCGCCGTCGCCGCGGCGGCCCTCGCAGCCGGCTTCGCCACGGTCCCCGCCCGCGCCGACGTGGTCGGCGACCTGACCTGCAACATCGCGCCGGGCGTCGGCGCGATCATCGTGTCGTCGCGCGATGTCGCCTGCACCTTCCGCTCGGGCGCCGGGCCGGCCCAGCTCTACACGGGCAAGATCAACCGTCTGGGCGTCGACATCGGCAACCAGGCCTCCGCCGTCCTCACCTACGCCGTGACGGCGCTCGGCACGCCCGCTCCGGGCTCGCTCAGCGGCGACTACATCGGCCCGGGCTTCGGCCTGTCGCTCGGCACCGGCGGTGGCGTCAACGCGCTCGTCGGCGGCGGCAACTCGTTCGTCCTGCAGCCGCTCTCGGCGACCACCTCGACCGGCACGAACTTCAACGCCGGCGTCGGCGAGCTGCACCTGGTCTACGCCGGCATGGAGCCGGGGATGGCCCGCATGCGGCATCACCGCCGCATGCATCGCCACCACATGTAAGCTCTCGCGCTCGAGCGATTAGCGAACCACGAGGCATGTGCCGGCCCGCGTCCGGTGCATGCCTTTTGTATTAGAGGCCTTCAGAAACGTGAGGCGCGTTCGGCTGGACGACCCGGTTGCCGAGCCGCCGCATGGGCCTTACAGGAGAGCCGAAGCATCCCATCTATGACCATAGCTCTGAGCAGCTGCGCCTCTTGCGCTGCTCGAGATATGCGTGAGGCGCCATGGTCGAGTCCCCCACCAAACACGCCAGGATGATCATCGTCGGCTCCGGGCCGGCCGGCTACACCGCCGCCGTCTATGCGGCGCGCGCCATGCTGAAGCCGATGCTGATCTCGGGCTTCGAGCCGGGCGGCCAGCTGATGATCACCACCGACGTCGAGAATTACCCGGGCTTCGCCGATCCGATCCAGGGCCCCTGGCTGATGGAGCAGATGCGCGCGCAGGCCGAGCACGTCGGGACCGAGATGGTGTCGGACCATATCGTCGAGGCCGATCTCTCGCGCCGCCCGTTCACGCTCAAGGGCGACAGCGGGCAGATCTACACCGCCGACACGCTGGTCATCGCGACCGGCGCCAAGGCGAAATGGCTCGGCATCCCGACCGAGGAAAAGTTCAAGGGCTACGGCGTCTCGGCCTGCGCCACCTGCGACGGCTTCTTCTACCGCGGCAAGGACGTCGTCGTGGTCGGCGGCGGCAATTCGGCGGTCGAGGAGGCGCTCTACCTGAGCCAGCTCGCCAAGAGCGTCACGATCGTCCATCGTCGCGACTCGTTTCGGGCCGAAAGAATCCTCCAGGACCGTCTGTTCCAGGCCGGCAACGTCGAGGTGATCTGGAACCACGCGATCGACGAAATCCTCGGCACCGAGACGCCGCTCGGGGTGACGGGCGTGCGCCTGAAGAACACGATCTCGGGCGACACGCGCGAGATCGCGACGCACGGCGTCTTCGTCGCGATCGGCCACCAGCCGGCGACGGAGCTGTTCCATGGTCAGGTCGCCCTCAAGGCCAACGGCTACATGGAGACGGCACCGAACTCGACCGCGACCAACATCCCCGGCGTCTTCGCGGCGGGCGACGTCACCGACGACATCTGGCGCCAGGCCGTCACCGCCGCCGGGATGGGCTGCATGGCCGCTCTCGAAGCCGACCGCTGGCTCGTCACGCAGGTCGACGCCGAGGCCGAACCGGTCGCGCGCGCCGCCGCCGAATAGCGCGACGGCCGGGAGAAGACGCGATGGACTGGGACAAGCTGCGGATCTTCCATGCGGCGGCGGAAGCCGGCTCGTTCACGCATGCCGGCGACACGCTGAACCTCAGCCAGTCCGCGGTGAGCCGCCAGGTCAGCGCGCTCGAGCGCGACCTGCAGACGCCGCTGTTCCACCGCCACGCGCGCGGACTCATGCTCACCGAGCAGGGCGAGGAGCTCTTTCGCACGGTGCAGGAGGTCATCTCCAAGCTCGACGCGACGCGCTCGCGGCTCACCGACAGCCGCGAGCGGCCGAACGGCGAGCTGCGCATCACGACGAACCTCGGCTTCGGCACCGGCTGGCTGACGCCGCGGCTCAAGGGCTTCCTCGATACCTATCCCGACGTGAAGGTGCGGCTGCTACTGACCGACGACGATCTCGACCTCGGCATGCGCGAGGCGGACATCGCGATCCGCCTGCGCGAGCCTGAGCAGCCCGACCTGATCCGCCGCCGTCTGCTGACGATCTCGTACCACCTCTACGCGTCGCCGGCCTACATCAAGGCGCACGGCCAGCCGCAGACGCTGGCCGATCTCGACCAGCATCGCCTGCTGGGGCTCAGCGCCTCGGGCGTCTCGCCGCTGCTCGACAATCTCAACGCGCATCTGACGCTCGAGCGCGGCGCCAAGAACCCGCGGCTGACGGCGTTTTCGGTCAACAACATCCCGGCGCTGTACAGGGCCGTCAACGAGGGCCTCGGCATCGCCACCCTGCCCGACTATCTCGTCGGCCCCGATTCGCCGCTGGTCGCTCTGATGCCGCAGACCGTGACGCCGGAGCTCGACGTCTACTTCGTCTACGCCGAGGAGATGAAGAACGTCGCCCGCGTGCAGGTCTTCCGCGAGTACCTCGTCGACGTCGCGCGGAAGTGGCGGGCCTAGCCAGGTCCCGTTAGACGTGCCAGCGCGCGACTAGCGCCCCGCCGGCACCATCGCCCCGGCCGGCACCCGCACGCCGAACGCCTTCGCCAAAAACAGCCCGGCATGCGTCATCGCCGCGGCGTCGATGCCGTGGCCGACGCCGGCGGAGATGTGCCATTGCGACGGGATCCCGACCTCGGCGAGATCCTCCGCGGCGATGAACATCGCGTCCGCCGGGATCACCTCGTCGTTCGAGCCGTGCGTCAGCAGGATCGGCGGCGGTGCCTGCGGCGGCACGAGGTGCTCCGGCCCGACCAGCGTGCCGGAGAAGCCGACGATGCCGGCCGGCGACCGGCGCCGGCGCAGGCCGACATGCAGCGCCATCATCGTGCCCTGGCTGAAGCCGACCAGCCCGAGCCTGTCGTCGGCGAGGCCGTGGCGCGCCAGCTCGGCGTCGAGAAAGGCGTCGAGCACCGGCTGCGCCTTGTTGACGCCGAGCCAGCGCTCGTCGGGGTCGCGCGAGGTGAGCCCGAACCATTGCCGGCCCATCGGCGCCTGCGCGCAGGGCTCCGGGGCGTTGGGCGCGACGAAGGCGGCGTCGGGCAGCAGCGGCTGCCACTGACGGCCGATCTCGATCAGGTCCTTGCCGTCGGCGCCGTAGCCGTGCAGCAGCACGACGAGCTGGCGCACCGCACCTCCGGCGTTGGCGTTCTTGGCGCCGAGGCGCGGTCCGTCGAGCGTTGCCATCAGCCTATCCTTCGTCCGGCGCGGGGGTGTCGAGGGTGGTGCGCACCTTGCGGGTCGCGCCGTAATAGGCCCAAAGGCAGTGCGCGGCGACCCCTCTGAGCGGGCGCCAGCGCTCGCCGATGCCGACCATCGCCTTGGTGTCGGGTCGTGCCTCGAGACCGAGCACCAGCTTCGCCGCCTCCTGCAGCGCGAGATCGCCGGCCGGCCAGGCGTCGGCATGGCCGAGGCAGAAGAGCAGGAACACGTCGGCGGTCCACGGCCCGATGCCGTGCAGCGCGCAGAGCGCCGCATGCGCGGCCTCCGCCTCCATCGCGGCGAGCCGGTCGAAATCGAGCGTACCCGCCGTGCGCGCCGCGGCGAGCGCGCGCAGCGTTCGCAGCTTCGGCGCGGACAGGCCGCAGAGCTTCAGCTCCGCATCGCTCGCGGCGTGGACGGCGTCCGCGTCGCAGACACCGAGCCTGTCCTGCATGCGGCGGAAGATCGCGGTGGCGGAAGCCGTCGAGACCTGCTGCGAGACGACGATGCCGACAAGCCCGTCGAAGCCGGCGGGCCGGCGGCGCAGCGCGGGCATCGGCCGGTCGGCGATCGTGGTGGCGACGAGGGCGGGGTCGATCTCGGCGAGGGCCGCCACCGCGGCCTCGAAGACGGCCTGGTCGGCGAGGATCAGGGGCGGCGAAGCGTCCTTCCGTCTCGTCCCGCCCCGCGTCATCGAGCCTCGGTCGTCCCGCGATTCTTCACAACGTGACCCGCAGCCCTAGAATAGGTAGCGGCGTGCCGGCGCACCATATGCGGGCGAGGCGATTGCCCACCTTGGATGCCGAATGACCACAACGTTCAACCGGACCGTCGCGCGCTTCGCCCCCTCCCCCAACGGGCATCTGCATCTCGGCCACGCCTATTCGGCGCTGATGAACCAGCTCGTCACGCGGGAGACGGGCGGCCGGCTGCTGATGCGCATGGAGGACATCGACACGACGCGCTGCCGCCCGGAATTCGAGGCCTCGATCTGCGAGGACCTGACGTGGCTCGGCTTTGCCTGGGAGCACCCGCTCCGGCGTCAGTCCGAGCACCTCGGCGAATATGCGGCGGCTCTCGACAGCCTCGAGCGGCGCGGCCTCGTCTACCCCTGCTTCTGCTCGCGCGGCGACATCATGTCGGTGGTCGCGCCGCGTCCCTCCTGGCCGACCGACCCCGACGGCACGCCGCTCTACGCCGGCACGTGCCGGCACCTCTCGCAGAAGGAGCGCGAGCGCCGCCTCGCGGCCGGCGAGAAGGCAAGCTACCGCCTCGACATGGAGCGGGCGCTGCGCGAGGTCGCGCGCGACCTGACGTGGAGCGAGTATCGCGAGACCGGGCGCCCGGCCGACCACGCCGCCACGCCCGCCGTGTGGGGCGACGCGGTGCTCGCGCGGCGCGACATCGCGACGAGCTACCACATCGCCGTCGTGATCGACGATGCCGCGCAGGGCGTCACCGACGTGGTCCGCGGCGAGGACCTGTTCCAGGCGACGAGCCTGCACCGACTGCTGCAGGAGCTTCTCGACCTGCCGGCGCCGGCCTACCACCACCACCGGCTGCTGCGCGACGCCGCCGGCCAGAAGCTCGCCAAGAGCCTGCGCGCCAAGTCGCTGCGCACCTTTCGTCAGGAGGGCCGCTCGCGGGAGGACGTGCTCGCGCGCATCGGGCTGCCGACGCAGGTGATGGGGCGCATCCCGGTCTAGCGACGGGCCAATCGCAACCGCGCGTTAAGGTAAATTCTTAACCATCAGACCCTTAGATCGCGAGGCACGGCCGGACGCCGTCCGGCCTCTCGGCGCCATCAACAGCCCACAATGCCGTCTTGTTCGGCGGCGACAACGATGCGCCAAAGCCACGAAGGGGGTCCCTCGATGAACGCTCGCATGTCCGGTGTCGCGCTGACCGGTCTCTCGCTCGCCGCCCTGCTCGTTTCACCCGCTCTCGCCGGCCCGGTCGCGCCGCAGAAGCACGTCCATCGCGTGTTCGACATCATGCGCGAGGGCTCGAAGATCGGCACCGACACGTTCGACATCTCCCGCCAGGGCGATGCGACGACGGTGAAGGTCAACACCCACATCGTCGTCAAGGTCGCCTTCATCACGGCCTACCGCTACGACCATTCCGAGGCCGGCACCTGGAAGGGCACGCAGCTCGTCAACTTCAAGTCGAAGACCGACGACAACGGCAAGGACCACGAGGTCGCCGCGACCCAGAGCGGCGGCAAGCTGGCGCTCGACGTCGACGGCACCTCGACCGTCGCCCCGAAGACGACGCAGGCGGCGAGCCTGTGGGGCGCCGAGGTCGCCAAGCAGAGGCAGATCTTCGATCCCGCCAACGGCAAGCGCATGGCCGTCGACGTGCAGGACCTCGGCGAGGAGACGGTCGAGGTGCACGGCGTGCCGCAGCAGCTCCAGCACGTGAAGCTCACCGGCGCCTTCCCGCGCGACCTCTGGTTCGACGACGACGGCCTGGTGAAGATGACCCTGCGCGGCTCGGACAATTCCGAGATCACCTCGCAGCTTCGCGTCTCGACAGCGTCGAACTAGCCGGACGCGGGCGAGCCGGCCGCGCGGCCAGCGCCGCCGCGGCCGCGGCCTCGAGACCGGCAAGCGACAGCCCGAACCGGGTCCGCCCGGCCCGGCAGACGGCGAGGTAATGCGCGTTCGGCGGCACCAGGCCGACGCGCATCTCCGGGATCACGCGATAGGTCTGCGCGGTCACCTCCGCCCCCGCCGGATCCAGCACCACGACCGGCTCGCGCCGATAGCGGGTCGGATGACCTTCCTTCAAATCGAGCGCGGCCCAGTCGGCGATCTCGAACAGGTAGCCGTCGACGGCGCCGCCCGGCAGCGGCCGCAGGTTTAGCGCGCCGCATCCGCGGCGGCTCGAATGATAGTCGAAGACCAGCGCTTCGCCCGGCAGCACGGCGGGTCCGACCGGGCGCATCGCGAAGGGGTCGAAGCCGCGCTCGGCGCAGAACGCCGACCAGTCCTCGAAATCGAGGTTCGAGCCGTAGCCGAAATAGAGATCGCGCATGCGCGCCTGTCCTTCCCGGCCCACAAAGCCTCTATAGTTGCGCCAAGTCGTCGCTGCACCTTCGATATCGCGGTCGTGAGCGGATCAAATTAACCAATTCTTAAGCATCGGCGCGTCTTGCTTCAGCCTGTGCTTTTTGGGTTCTGAGACCGCCTTCATGCGCCTGACGCCACCCGCCGACCGGCGCCGCATTCTGGTGGTCGACGACGTCGAGCTCAACCGGACCCTCACCGAGGCCGTGTTGCGCGGCGCCACCTACGAGGTCGACAGCGTCGAGGACGGCGTTTCCGCCCTCGCGGCGCTCGACGCCAAGCCCTACGACCTGGTCCTCCTCGATCTCGAGATGCCGGGCCTCGACGGCCATCAGGCGGCGGCGGCGATCCGGCGGCGGAGCACGGTGCGCCTCGCGGCGCTCTCCTCGCATGGCGAGCCCGCCGCCCGCCGCCGCTCGGCCGAGGTCGGCATGGCGGCGCATATCGCGCGGCCCATCGCGCCGCGCGCCCTGCTCAGCGAGGTCGCGCGCGTCTTCTGCCAGCCGCGCACGGCGCGCCCCGATCCGTGGCAGCGCCAGCTCTACGCCGAATGGACGTCGCGGCTCGGCCACGAGCGCATGCGCGGCTTCCTCCTCGTCCTGCGCGACCAGCTCGCCGTGCTCGGCGACCTCGCCGACGAGGGCGAGCAGGCGGAGTTGCACAGGGTCGCCCACGACGTCGCCTCGACGGCGGGCATGCTGGGGTTCCTCGAGGTGACGCGTCACTGCCGCGCCGTGCTCGAGGGCGATGCGGCGAGCGAGGCGGCGGCCCGCGACGCGCTGCAGGCGGCCATCGACGACGCGGTCGATTGCCTGGACCATCATTTCATGACGGAGCGGCGCGGCGCCGCCTGACGGCGTCCCGGCTTCGGGCGGTCGGGGGGCCGAACATGTTTCAGACCATCTGGTGCTACGGCACCGTCGCCATCGCCGCCGTCGCGGTGGCCTGCGGGCTCCTGATGATGCGCCGTCGCATCCTGGTGTCGCGGATCGCCATCGGGCTCGTCGCCGCGGCCAGTTCCATCGCCCTCGCCGGCGTGCTGCTGTTCGCCGCCCAGAGCCGCGCCGCCATCGCGCGGCTGGAGATGCGCAACGACTACAACATCCTGCGCGCGGTGACGCGCCTCGGCTCGGCCGTGGCCCACGCGGAGTCGGGGCAGCGCGGCTACCTGTTGACGCTCGATCGCAACTACCTCGCGACCTTCACCGTCGCGAGCGACAAGGTCGCGCTGGAGACGAAGGCGTTCCGCGAGGCGGTGGCGTCCGACAAGGACGTGGCGGCCCAGGGCGCACGGATCATCGACACGATCGCGCTCAAGATGGCCGAGATGGCCTCCACGCTCGTCATCCTCGACAAGCAGAGCCGCGACGACAGCATCGCCCTCGTCCGGACCAACCAGGGCCTGCACCTGGAAAACCTCATCGACCGCGAGATCGAGGACCTTCGCGCCAAGGTGCAGGCGCGGATCCAGGAGCTGATCCGCAACGACATGGCATCCGACCTCAGGATCGGTCTCGGCACCGGCGCCCTGCTCCTCCTCGCGGTGCTGGCGATCGTCGCGGCCTCGATCCTGTCGGCCCGCGAACAGGAACGGCGCGCCGAGAACCAGCGCGAGATCGAGACGCGCAACCGCGCGCTCGCGCTCGCCGGCGAGATGGCCGATATCGGCCACTGGCGGCTCACCATCGATCCGCCCGGCATGATCTGGTCCGACCAGGTCTTCAAGATCCACGGCCTCGAGCCGGGCGACGTGCCGCCGCTCGCCAAGGCGATCGACTTCTACGTCGAGGAGGACCGGCCGCGGGTGACCGCGATCGTCGACCAGGCGATCGCCAGCGGCGAGGACTTCCGCTTCGAATCGCGCCTGCAGCGCGCGGACGGCGAGATCATCGACGTGATCTCGCGCGGGATCTGCGAGCGCGGCGCCGACGGGCGCACCGAGTCGATCTTCGGCATCGTCATGAACGTCACGGCGATCCGCGCGCCGGAGCGCGAGATCAACAGCCGCAACGCGATGTTCGCGATGGCCGGCGAGATCGCCAACATCGGCCATTGGCAGGTGTCCGTGCCCGACATGGAGGTCTTCTGGTCAGACCAGGTCTTCCGCATCCACGGTCTCGATCCCGCGATGGGACAGCCGACCCTCGACGAGGCGCTCGCCGTTTACGAGCCGATCGAGCGCGAGCGGATCCTGGCGATCGTCGGCCAGGCGGCCGCGTCCGGCCAGGGCTTCCACACCGAGACGCGCCTGCATCGGCGCGACGGCACGGTGCTCGACATCGTGCTGCGCGCCGTCGCCGGCAAGGACCCCGACGGCAAGGTCGTCTCCATGTTCGGCGTCCTGCAGGACGTGACCTCGAGCCGCGAGTCGGCGCGCTCGCTGCAGAAGAGCGAGCGGCTCTACCGCATGCTCGCCGAGAACATGACCGACCTCATCGTGCGCTACGATGCCGAGACGCGGATCAGCTTCGCCTCGCCGGCCGGCGGCGCGCTGCTGGGCCGCGATCCGCGATCGCTGGCGCAGACGTCCATCGCCGACCTCGTCCACCCGGAGGATCGCGCCGCGGTCATCGCCAAGCTGTCGGCCTGGGACCTCTCCGAGGACGTGCATTCCGGCATCGAATGCCGGCTCGCGCATGCCAACGGCGAATGGGTCTGGGTCGAGGCCAACGCCTGCCGCGTGCTCGACGGCGACGGCGACGAGGGCTCGATCGCGGTGATCCGCGACTTCCGCCAGCGCAAGCAGGCGCAGGACCGCATCACCGCGGCGATGGACACCGCCGACGTCGCGCGGCGCCAGGCGGAATCCGCCAACCAGGCCAAGTCCGACTTCCTGGCCGCGATGAGCCACGAGATCCGCACGCCGCTGAACTCGATCATCGGCTTCACCGGGCTGATGCTCGACAACAAGGGGCTCGGCGGCGACCTCCGCCACCAGACCGAGATCGTCCGCTCGTCGGGCGCCGCGCTGCTCACCGTCATCAACGACATCCTCGACTTCTCGAAGATCGAGGCGGGCAAGATCGAGATCGAGAGCGTCCCGTTCGCGCCGCGCGCGCTGTTTGCCAACGTCATGTCGATCGTGCGCGGCACGGCGCTGGCCAAGAACCTCGACATCGTCGCCAACATCGATCCCGCGCTGCCCGACGGCCTCGCCGGCGACCAGGCGCGGATCCAGCAGGTGCTGCTCAACCTGCTCAACAACGCGCTGAAGTTCACCGCCCAGGGCTCCGTGACGCTGAACGTGCGCGTCGAGCGCGCCGACCACGACAACGCGCGGCTGCGCCTCTCGGTGATCGACACGGGCGTCGGCATCGAGAAGTCGAAGCACGACCGCCTGTTCAAGCGCTTCAGCCAGGCCGACGCCTCGGTGTCGCGCGAGTTCGGCGGCTCCGGGCTGGGGCTCGCCATCTGCAAGCGCCTCGTCGAGCTGATGGGCGGCGAGATCGGCGTCTTCTCCGAGAAGGGCCGCGGCTCGTGCTTCTGGTTCAACCTGTCGCTGCCGCGCGCCAAGGTCGACCTCGCGGCCGAGGTCGCGCCCGAGGGCGCCGTCGCGGCAACCGGCCGGCTGCTGCTCGTCGAGGACATCGAGGTCAACCAATTGCTCGCCCGCACCATCCTCGAGGCGGACGGGCACCGGGTCGACGTGGTGGCGAGCGGCGAGGCGGCGATCGCCGCGGTGAAGGCCGCGAGCTACGACATGGTCCTCATGGACGTGCAGATGCCGGGCATGGGCGGCGTCGCCGCGACGCAGGCGATCCGCGCGCTGCCCGGGAAGGCGGCGCTGCCGATCGTCGCCATGACCGCCAACGTGCTCGCCGAGCAGGTCCGCGAGTTCCGCGAGGCCGGCATGGACGATCACGTCGGCAAGCCGATCAACCGCGCCGAGCTGCGCGCGACCCTCGCCCGCTGGCTCGTCGCCGGACGGGCGACGGCCGAGACGCCGGCCCCCGAGACGACGCCGACCTTCGACCAGGCGACGTTCGACGACATCGCCGACCTGCTCGGGCCGGCGAAGACCGTCGACACGATCGGCAAGTTTTTGCGCGAGATCGAGGCCCGGCTGTCGGCCGATGGGCTCGCCGCCGGCGCCCGCGAGCCGTTCCAGCGGGACGCGCATGTCGTCACCTCGATCGCCGGCATGCTCGGCTTCGTCGACCTCGCGCAGACCTGCGCCGCCGTCGTCGTCTCGCCGCTCGACGCGGCCGACTTCGACGTCAAGGGCGCGCAGGTGGTCAACGCCAAGGCCGCCGCCATGCTGCGCGCCACCGCGCTGCTCGCCGGCAAGCCGTCGCTCGAGATCGCCGCCGCCTGAGGCGGCTGCACCTTCGCGGGCGGCCGCCTATATGACGGGCGACAGCGAAGGAGCGCCCGCATGAAGATCGACCTGACCGGAAAGACCGCCATCGTCACCGGCTCGACCGAGGGGATCGGCGAGGCCTGCGCCGCCGGGCTCGCCGCCGCGGGCGCCAGGGTCGTGCTCAACGGCCGCAAGCAGGCGGCGCTCGATGCCAAGCTCGCCGCGATGCGCGCCGCGCGGCCCGGGGCCGAACTCTCCGCCGTCGCGGCCGACCTCGGCACGGCGGAGGGCTGCGCCGCCCTGGTCGCCGCGGTGCCCGCCCCCGACATCCTCGTCAACAACGTCGGCATCTACGACGCCAAACCGTTCTTCGAGATCGCCGATGCGGAATGGCAGCGCTTCTTCGACATCAACGTGATGTCCGGCGTGCGGCTGTCGCGCGCCTACATGCCCGGCATGATGGAGCGCAACTGGGGCCGGGTGATCTTCCTCTCCTCGGAATCCGGCATCAACATTCCCGACGACATGCTGCACTACGCGTTCACCAAGACCGCGGTCCTGTCGCTGTCGCGCGGCCTCGCCAAGATGGCGCGCGGCACCGGCGTCACGGTGAACGCCGTCCTGCCCGGCCCGACGATGTCGAAGGGCGTCGAGGACATGCTCGCCGACGCGGCGTCGAAATCGGGCAAGACGATCGATCAGGTCGGGCTCGACTTCGTGCGCACGAAGCGGCCGACCTCCATCATCCAGCGCATCGCGACGGCCGAGGAGGTCGCCAACATGGTCGTCTACGCCTGCTCGAAGCAGGCCTCGGCCACCACGGGGGCGGCACTGAAGGTCGAGGGCGGGATCGTCGAGTCGATCGTGTGAGCCGCGCGGGCTCTGCGCGGTATTGGCGGTGGAGACGCTGCCTTCATCGCGCACTGGCCTGCGCGTGTCGAAACAAACTCGCAGAACGGCGCCCCCAAAAGGCTCACCTCCCTCGCCTGACTAAAATACCAATTGAAGTGCAGGCATACTTCTCTATTTGAAGCTTCAGGTGCATATGCGAAACTCCAAAGGGAGGCAAATCCACGTGGTGATCGAGTAGTGACGAACCCAAGTCTATTTTCACGGGCGAAACTTGGTGTCCGCGCCTGTTTAATTCTTCACATAGCCCGTCGATGTCGCGCCGCCGGAATAGTGAAAGATTTTCAGTCTCGAGAGTGTCGTTATTCGAACTTAGATTAAATTCCGTGGTGTGGCACGCCACGCCGCCTATCTTTAAACATTTTTCGACGCTTTCGATTATAAAATCGAGGCCGTTTTTATGCTTCCAAGATGCTCGAGACTGCAGGCAGACCAGCAGAAATCGAAGTTTTTCAAGTCAGGGTCTATATTGTTCATATCGCAAGGTCGAAATGCGACTTTCTCCTGAAACTCTTCCAGTCCAATGATATGCTTTTTATACAAGTCTTCGGTACTTGTCGAAAATTGGCCTCCTATGGTCCAATCAAGATTGACCAGGCCCGATGGGGCGTCGGTGGCTAAAATAGTGCAGCCGCGACTTGCAAACAACGACGGCAGCGGTTCCTGCCCGCATCCAAAACCCAACCCCCTTGAGCCGTCGAAGATAGATCCCGAGCGGGTCAACTGATACTCTATGAAAGCGAATTCCCATAGCTTTCGATGCAACACAAAATCATGACCGATCCGCGCGAGAAAATTCCTATATTGCTCTTGATAAAAATCGGAAAGTACTGGAATAGAGCAAGACATGTAATCCATGGATATGGCAGGAAACTCGCTCCATAGATTTTCCCTTCCTGCGTTTATCGTGCGGAATTCTGTCGACAGTCGTATCTCGTTTATAAGGGCATTGACGTTCGGAAAGGCCATGAAGGCGGTGACGATCTCATCGCTCTCGGGGGGTCGACCGAGCAGCAATTCGAACGCCATCGCAACAGCTTCTGGGGTAACTTCGGTTTCGTGGAGATTAAGCAATCTTTAATCCTCCAATTCATTATGCAGCGATCCTTACGACAGGTAAGGTCGTTCCGTCTACGCCCCCATCCGCTCTACGCTCTCCACGACCAGCGGGGTGTCAGAGAGGCGCGCGTGCTCTTGCGCGTCTCACGCGTCGGCTATGAAATCGCGAGATAACGTCCGCAGCGTCGTCACCGACGTAAGTGAGAAAAGCAGACCCTCCGCATCAAGCTGGGCCTGGAGCGTCGCCTAGATGCCGAGGCCACAATGCCGTTCGCCGCTCTGTCACAAATTTGTGAAGATCACGTCGTTTGCCAGGGCACGTCCGCGCCTACGCAGGTGAATAATAATGCAAATCTTATCCGGCTTACAGCATCGCGCACAATACTATCTATTGGATAATACGGATTCCATCGGAATTCTTTATTTTACCAACGGCAGCCGCTATTCGATCTGCGAGATGTAAAACTGTGGCGGTCGACGACACCAGGTCTTTCCCGGAACGAAGTCGTGTGTCCCGCTTACTCCGATCGGCGACGACTTGCTGCAACGCCCAAATTGCGGAAGCGAGTCGCGGTTCTGCCCAGCGGTGCCCGGGCTCGACGAAGCTGTAGTCCGCGGGATCCACCGCGCACA
>CAZZZM010000005.1:27964-31408 GCA_964658465.1 uncultured Nakamurella sp. | reverse complement strand
GGGCCAGGATCGGCGCTCGCCATCGTTGTGCTTTGAGACCAGACGATGTTGGACGGGAGCAGGGGCTCCGGCATCAGCCGGCCCCGCAGGATGCTGCCTCTGTGCACGAGCAGCCACCGATCACTGCACAGCGACGCGATGGGGCGACCGAGATCGAAGAAGCTCTTGACGAAGTCGGCGGCTCGAGGATCGACGAAAACGGCTTCCGGATCGATGACGGTCCCCGGAAGATACAAGGCATCGTAGGCCGGATGGACATCGCAGATATGCCGTTCGACGGCGGTGTAATATCCGTCGCCCGAAGGGTTCCAGCTGCAAATCAGATCGTCTCGCGTCGATGACACGACGACCGTGCTCGCGCCCGCGTCCCTGAGACCGCCTCTACCTTCCTGGAAACGACGCTGCTCGAACCCGTCGATCGCCAGTATCGCGACCTTGCAACCCGATAATGCAAGCATCCTGTCCTCCACGCCTTCCGGCTGGTGACGACTCCGCGAAGCCGATATTTGGAGGTTACGTGATGTTTATCCCAACGCATGCGGTGATTGCCGTAGGGCGATCCTGTAGGTCGATCGTTCGAAGCGTCGCGCCGGCGCCCAATAGGTCGAGTTTCACTTTTATTTCGATCTCGGGCCAGAAGATAGTGGCCTTACCTTTCGGGCCACAGCCAAATCTTGTCATTTGGTTCGGCGGATAAGTAGCGCGCGTCGGCCCGCGGTTGCGCCAAGGCGAGGAACATCCCGCCAGCGTCGCGAAAGAATCGACGCGGCGCGACCTTCGTCTCGCATCAACACGTCAGCATCGGCGCTGCAGAGAATGACTGTGCGCCATCCCGGATATCATTACGGAGATCGCCTAAGGCATCACCTCGATTGCCTAACGCCGCCGCCGCCGGAAGTATTGTGTGGTCAACGCGGCTCAGGAGGCACTCATGGTCAAGGTGGGTTTGTGGTTGAGGTGTGAGGCCAAGCCCGACAAGGTCGCCGACGTCGAGAAGCTCATCCGCGACGGGCTGGACATGGTCGACGCGGAGCCGGACACGAAGGTGTGGTTCGGCCTGCGCCTCGGCCCCTCGACCTTTGGAATCTTCGACGTCTTTCCGGACGATCACGGTCGCCAGGCGCATCTGTCGGGGCGCCTCGGATCCGCGCTGATGGCGCGCTCGGACGAGCTCTTCACCAAGCCGCCGGAGATCGTCCCGGTCGACGTGATGGTCTCGAAGCTGCCGGTCGTGTGTTCGTCGCATCCGCCGCGGTTCGAGGACGCCGTTCCGGAGGCCGTCCCGCAGGACGCGGTGCCGGCGGTCTAGGTCCTCGCACGGGGATCCACCGACGATCAGCGCACGGCTGCCGGCGCCCGCAATGATGCCGCCGAAGCAGCGTCGCCCGCGATACCTGCCGGGACGCTCGAAAGCTGCAGGGTGGCCACTGGCCGCCACTCTGACCCGGCCCCGCAGCATTGGGCGATCGATGCTCTGCTCGACGAGATGACGATGACGACAGGCGAACCGCGAAACGAGACCTGGAGCGACGGCGCGATCCTGTCGCCGGGCAATCCGCGCTACGAGCAGGCCTTTCCCAAGCTGACAGACCGGGATCTCGACTGCGTCAGGCGCTTTGCCGAGGCGCGGCACTATCATGACGGCGCGTATATCTTCGAAGCCGGCAAGCCGACGCCGGGCATGGTCGTGATCCTGTCCGGGCATGTCTCGGTCACCCAGCACGACGGTCTCGGGCACGTCGCCCCGATCGTCGAACAAGGGCCGGGCCAATTCCTGGCCGAGATCAACGAGCTCGCCGGCCATCCGGCCCTCGTCGATGCCCGGGCCGACGGCGAAGTCGAGGCTCTGCTCGTCTCGCCGAGCGGATTGAGGGCGCTTCTCGCCGCCGATGCCAACCTCGGCGAGCGGATCATGCGCGCGCTGATCTTGCGCCGCGTGAGCCTCATCCAATTCAGCGCTGGCGGTCCGCTCCTGCTCGGCACGCCGACCGCCAGCGACATGATCCGGCTGCAAGGCTTTCTCAGCCGCAACGGATATCCCTACCGCGTGCTCGACGTCCTCTCGGACCCCGAAGCCAAGGACGTGGTGGCGCGGCACGCGGCCGGCACGGCGGCCCTTCCGCTCGTGATCTGCCCGAACGGCGCGGTGCTGAGCAATCCAAGCGAGGGAGAGTTGGCGCGGGCGCTCGGCATGATCGGCGACGAAGGATCTCGGCCGCTCTACGATGTCGCCGTGGTCGGCGCAGGACCGGCCGGGTTGGCGACGGCGGTCTATGCCGCGTCCGAAGGTCTTGCAGTCATTGTTCTGGACGCGCGCGCCTACGGCGGGCAGGCCGGCGCCAGCGCGCGGATCGAAAATTACCTCGGCTTTCCCACCGGCATCTCCGGGTTTGCGCTGACCGGGCGCGCCTTCGCACAAGCGCAAAAGTTCGGCGCCGAGATGATGATCCCCGTAGAGGTCAAAACCCTCGATTGCAGCCGTACCGACGGCGCCCTTCGGCTCGAGATCGAAGGCGGCGGACCCATTCGCGCGAAGACCGTCGTCGTGGCGAGCGGCGCCCGCTACCGGCGCCTCGCCGTCGCGAATCTCGAGCAATTCGAAGGGCGCGGCGTCTGGTATTGGGCCTCGCCGATCGAGGCCCGCCTTTGCATCAACGAGACGGTAATCCTCGTCGGCGGCGGCAATTCCGCCGGGCAGGCCGCCGTCTTCCTGTCGGGACATGCAGCCAGGATCATGATGCTGGTGCGCGACTCGAACCTCGCCGTCAGCATGTCCCGCTACCTCATCGATCGCATCGCCGCCGCGCCCAATATCGATGTGACGTTCGACACCGAGGTCACCGGTCTCGAAGGCACGCGCGAGAGCGGACTGCAGCGAGTTCGATACCGCAATCGGCTGACCGGCGTGGAGGTCACGGACGCGGTGCGCAATCTATTTTCGTTCATCGGCGCCGATCCCGCGACCGCCTGGCTCGAGGGATGCGACGTCGGCCTGGACCACGCCGGCTTCGTCATCACCGGCGACTCTCACTACTACGCAGGTCGAGCAACGTCCGCGCTCGAGACGACGGTCCCCGGCGTCTACGCCGTCGGGGACGTGCGATCGGGGTCCACCAAACGAGTCGGCGCTGCGATCGGCGAAGGCGCACAGGTCGTCCAGGCGCTGCACGGCCATCTTGCGGCCACGTCGTCGTCAGCCGTCAGATCATAGGAGAAGGAGCATATGGCCGATCTTTGCCCGCACATCCGCACCGTGCGAACCGTTCGGCCTAGTGCGCTCGGCTGTGAAGAATGTCTGCTGCTCGGCGATCCCTGGGTGCATCTGCGCCTGTGTCGGACCTGCGGCCACGTCGGCTGTTGTGACGCGTCCCCGAACAGACACGCGACGAAGCATTTCCATGCCACCGGGCACCCCGTGATCGAGGGATATGATCCGCCGGAGGG
>CAZZZM010000005.1:25471-27864 GCA_964658465.1 uncultured Nakamurella sp. | reverse complement strand
GCGCCGTCTGCGCGCGAGATCCGGGGACATTCCGTAGGCACGATACGCATGCGTCGAAGGCGTCGATGATGCAAATTCAGCACGCACGTTCGATCGCGGGCCCGCACCGCCTGCGAAGCCGACTTGGCAGAACCGCACGACTGCCGGGCTCCGTCGGGCTCGGGTCGACCTCGGGAGTGGTAGCATGGCCAACGGAAACCGCGTCGTCACATTCTTGGAGCCCTTCAAGGTCAAAGTCGAAACGATCAAGTTTCCGGAGCTCGCCGACCCGCACGGCAAGAAGATCGAGCACGGAGTCATCCTGAGGATCGTCGCGACCAACATCTGCGGCAGCGATCAGCATATCTACCACGGCCGCTTCGCGGCGCCGTCCGGGATGGTGATGGGTCACGAGATGACCGGCGAGGTCATCGAGGTCGGCCGCGACGTCGAGTTCATCAAGAAGGGCGATCTCTGCTCGGTCCCGTTCAACGTTTCCTGCGGACGCTGCCGCAACTGCAAGGAGCGGCACACCGACGTCTGCATGAACGTCAACGACAAGGTCGATTGCGGCGCGTACGGGTTCAACCTCGGCAACTGGCAGGGCGGCCAGGCCGACTATCTCATGGTGCCGTTCGCCGACTGGAACCTGCTGCCCTTCCCGAACAAGGAGCAGGCGATGGCCAAGATCAGGGATCTCACCTTGCTCTCGGACATCCTGCCCACCGGCTATCACGGCTGCATGGCCGCCGGATGCCGGACGGGATCCACCATCTACATCGCCGGCGCGGGACCGGTCGGGCGGTGCGCGGCCGCCAGCGCCAGGCTTCTCGGCGCGTCCTGCATCATCGTCGCCGACCGCAACAAGGCGCGGCTCGATCTGGTGCGGAAGGCCGGCTACGAGACCGTCGACACGAGCAGCGAGACGCCGATCGCCGACCAGGTCGAAGCGATCCTCGGGCATCGCGAGGTCGACTGCGGCGTCGACGCGGTTGGTCTTGAGGCCCACGGTGAAGGCGATGCCGACGGCGAGATCCGCTCCGAGGCCGTCATCAACACGCTGTTCGAGGTGGTCCGGGCCGGCGGCGCCATGGGAATTCCGGGCATCTACACCGACCTCGATCCCGGCGCGCCGAAGACCGAGATGGCGAAGAAGGGTGAGCTTCCGCTGGCGTTCAGCAAGGCCTGGATCAAGTCGCCGCAACTGACCGGCGGCCAGGCGCCCGTCATGAAGTACAACCGCGATCTGATGATGGCGATCCTGTGGGATCGGATGCCGTACCTCAGCGAGGTGGTGAACACCGAGATCATCAAGCTCGAGGATGCCCCGCACGCCTACAAGAACTTCAGTGACGGCGTCGCGAAGAAGTTCGTCATCGACCCGCACGGCACCATCGCGAAAGCCGCGTAGCCGGCGCGCGCCGCGCAGATCAGCGCGGCGCGCGGGGCCGTCCGCTCGACGTTCCGACGCTCCTGGCAGGAGGTGAGCATGACCAGGATACTCGCACTCGTCGCTCTCCTCTCTGCCGGGGACGCTTGGGCGCAGGAGCCCATCGTCCTCGAGAAGATCGGAGCCGTGCGCATGGCGCTCCCAGACGAGCTCCAACGCCACGACAGTCGCGCGGAGATGTCTGCCCGGCCCGATGTCTCACCCCTCGATGGCCCCACCCCGATGCCCGGCGGGAACGACGGCGCAGCGCGCAGCGCTGGAGAGGCAGCCGGCGGGCATGGACCATGACAGTCCGTTAGCCGGTCGACCGACCGGGGATCATTTGCTCGCAAAGGAAATCATCCATGAAAATTCTGATGGTGCTCACCTCGCACGACAAACTCGGCACGACCGGCCGCAAGACCGGCTTCTGGCTCGAGGAGTTTGCGGCGCCCTATTACGCCTTCAAGGACGCCGGCGCCGACATCGTCTTGGCGTCACCCAAGGGCGGCCAGCCACCGCTCGACCCGAAAAGCAACGAGCCCGACGCGCAGACCGAGGCGACGCGGCGGTTCCAGGCCGACGAGCCCGCCAAGGCGGCGCTGGCCAAAACGCTGCGGCTCGACACGGTCTCGCACGATGGGTTCGATGCCGTCTTCTATCCGGGCGGCCATGGCCCGCTCTGGGATCTTGCGGAAGACAAGCACTCGATCGCGCTCATCCAGGCGACCATCGCGGCCGGGAAGCCCGTCGCGCTGGTCTGCCATGCGCCGGGGGTGCTGCGGCATGCCAAGGCGGCCGATGGCAAGCCGCTGGTCGACGGAAAAAAGGTCACCGGCTTCACCGACAGCGAGGAGGAGGCGGTGGGGCTCACGAAAGTCGTGCCGTTCCTCGTCGAGGACGAGCTGAGGCGCAACGGCGGCGTATTCACCAGGGGCGCGGACTGGGGACCCTATGTGGTCCGCGACGGTCTCCTCATCACCGG
>CAZZZM010000005.1:24259-25371 GCA_964658465.1 uncultured Nakamurella sp. | reverse complement strand
AGGATGAAGTCGCCGAACGGCCAGGAGACGAGGTCCGCGTAGGGGATTTGCTTCAGCCCGTACTTCGCCGTCATCCGCTCCCACAGCGGGCCCTTGTCGGCCATGTACGTCGTGAGCGGCGTCGGGACCGGATCGGCGACGTCGAGATCGAAGCACCGGGCGATCTTCGGCCACATGTGCTGCCAGCGGAAGTAGTCGCCGTTGGTGATGTTGAAGATCTCGTTGCGCGCCGCGGGTTCGCGACCGGCCCAGGCGGTGGCCTCGGCAAGGATGTCGGCCGACGTCACCTGGTAGAGGGCGCGATACGCGGCCTCGGTGCCCGGAAACCGCAGCGGCAGGCCGAGCTCCCGCGAGATTGCGGCGTAGACCGCGATGACCATCGTCAGGTTCATCGGGTTGCCGGTCGCGTAGCCGCAAACGGCCTCGGGGCGCAGCGCCGTGAACGACCAGGCCTTGCCTGCGGCGCGCTCGCGGATCAGGTCCTCCTGGTCGTAGTAGAAGTTGGGCGGCATCAAACGGGGATCGTCCTCGCGGGCCGGCGTCTTGAAGGGACCGAGATCGGCGCCGTAGGCCTTGCCGCCTTGATAGAACGTGACGTGCTCAAGCCCGGGCGAATTTGCTTCGACGACGTCGAGAAGATTTTGCAAGATGGCGACGTTCACCGCGCTCTTCTCGGCGGCTGTCGGCTTCTCGATGTAGGCGCCGAAGACGATGTGGGTGACGTCTCTGATCGGCCCGAGCTTCGCCTTGACGTCGTCCGACTGCAGCAGGTCGACGGAGATATGCTCGACACCGACAAGGTTGCCGCTGCGACGCGAGAGCCCGTAGACCGACGTATCGGGCTCCGTCGCCAGACGCTGCGCGGCGGCGCGGCCGATGACGCCCTGCGCCCCCGCGACGATGATCTTGCGTTCTGTTGTCACGATCCTGCCTCCGCTTCCGGTGACGCTCGTAAGGGGTCTCGCCTCATCCGCCAAACGAGGAACCTGCCGGCACCATCTGCGGCCGACGCAGATCGATGTCGCGCATGCTGTAGCCGAGCGTCGGTGCGACGCGCCGGGCGAGCGGCTCCCATCTCCGGCGTTCGGCGACATAGCGGTCTATGCCGTCCA
>CAZZZM010000005.1:20001-24159 GCA_964658465.1 uncultured Nakamurella sp. | reverse complement strand
CCGGCCGTATAGGGCGTATAGCCGCTGCTGCCGCCGACGATCGACAGGCTGTTGCCGCCGACGAGGAGGGCCGTGATGAAGTCGTTCGACGTATCGCCGCTCGACGAGCGCACCGCGTGGCCGAGTTCCGGCCGGACGACGAGCGCGGCACCGATGGCAAGCCCCAGCGACCAGAAGCCGATTAGCGATACGACGATCATCGGGCCGGCGAACGACAGGACCTTGCCGCGACGACGACGCAGAAGTCTGGCGACGGCAGCGAAGGACGCCCACACGGCTTGCGCCCAGTAGGGCGCGAACAGTCCCACGCCGGCGCGCGCGTAGAGCAAGGTGAGGAAGATGTCGGCGAGGAAGAGCAGGGTCAGCGCCACCCCGGCGATTTGTTCGAGCGTCAAGGAGCTGCCTCGCTTTGGCTGCTGGGGTTACGAGGGAGCTGCTGCAAGGGCACTCGCGACCCTGCCTTCGGCGCGGTAGTCCGGCGGCGTCACGAAGTCCTTGCGAGCGAGCGCCCAAGAGGCCTGAGGGCCGCGCGGCAGCCCGCTACGATCGGAATAGTCGCGATCGCTTGGTTCGCGCCGATGGGCGCGCTTCAAGCCGGCGTAGGCGGCGCAATCCAGCATTGTGATCCCCACGACGAGCGCCGTGGCAAAAGCCGCGTTGCCACGCCTCGGATTGTCGCCGTGCACCGCGGAGGCGAGGGTGGTGAGGTCGAGCGCATCACCGGCAATGCGCGAGGCGACCCCCAACGGCTTGTCCACCGACAGCGTCGCGACCGCGCTCGCCAGCTCGCGTGCGCCGAAGCTGCGGATGAGGCCTTCCCTGCCGTCGAGGCCGAGCGCACGCGCCAGCCGTCCGGGCGCCATCAGTTCGGCGACGCCAAGCCCGACGGAGAACCAGCCGAGCGCCCGCGCGACCCGGTCGGCGCCGGTCAGCGAACTCGGGCCGGACCGTTCGATGCGAGGATCACCGTGCGAACGGGCAATCTGCGTCAGATTCGTAAGCGACATGATGGGGCTCCTCAGGGCTGGAGCATGACCTTGATGCAGCCGTCCGCCTTGTCGCGGAACTTGACGTACATCTCGGGGCCATCGGCGAGTTTCGCCTTGTGGGTGATCACGAACGAGGGGTCGATCTGTCCCTCTTCGATCCGGCGCAGGAGATCGCCCGTCCAGCGCGGGACGTGCGCCTGTGCCATGCGGAAGGTCAGGCCCTTGTTCATCGCCTGACCCATCGGGATCTTGTCGACCAAGCCGAGATAGACGCCGATGATCGAGATGACGCCGGCCGGGCGGCATACGTAGATCATCTCGCGCAGCACGTGCGGGCGATCGGTCTCGGCCATCAGCATCTGCTTGGCGCGATCGAGCAGCGTATCGGGCTGGCCGAGATTGACATGGCTCTCAGTGCCGACCGCGTCGATGCACTCGTGCGGGCCTTTGCCGCCGGTAAGCTCGTTGAGCCGCTCGATGACGCTCTCCTGCTCGAAGTCGATGGTGATCGCGCCCGCGGCTGCGGCCATCGACAGTCGCTCCGGCAGGTGGTCGATCGCGATGACCTGCTCGGCGCCGAGCAGGATGGCCGATCGGATCGTCATCTGACCGACCGGGCCGCAGCCCCAGATCGCGACGGTGTCGCCCGGCTGGATGTCGGCCTGGACGGCGGCCTGCCAGCCGGTGGGCAGGATGTCCGACAGGAACAGCAGCTTTTCGTCGTCGATGCCGTCCGGCACCTTGACATGGGTGGTGTCGGCGAAGGGGACCCGGAGGTACTCGGCCTGTCCGCCCGGGTAGCCGCCGGTCAGGTGCGTGTAGCCGAACAGGCCGCCGGTCCGATGGCCGAAGGCCTTCGCCGAGCTCCTTCTTCCGATTGCTTTGCTCGCAAACCGAAAAATTGCCGCGCCGGCACTGCTCGCATTCGCCGCAAGTGATGGTGAAGGGAATGACGACGCGGTCGCCCTTCTTGAGCTTGCTTTTCGCAGCGGTGCCGACCTCGACGACCTCTCCCATCGTCTCGTGTCCCATGACATCGCCGGGCAGCATTGCGGGGATGAGGTTATGAAAGAGGTGGAGATCGGAGCCGCAGATCGCGCAGCTCGTGACCTTGATGACCGCATCGCGGGGATGTTCGATCGCCGGGTCGGAGACCGTGTCGCAGCGGATGTCTTCCTTGCCGTGCCAGACTAAAGCTTTCATGCAGAGCCTCCTCGGGGACGGGCAGGTATCTAGCCCCCGTCCGCGTCCCTCGGGATTCGGACGATCCCTATGGAACGATCCGGTCTCTGAACGGAGCGCCCGCGTGCCCGGGCAGCGGCGGCATGACGCCTAGCGGCCCGCCCTCGCCACCAGCTTGGCCGGACGACCTGCGGGACATGGCGTTCTGCGAATGCCGCGTGAGGCTCGTCTCGAAGAATGCCAGCATCTTCCGCAAAACGCCGTCGAGCTGGTCGTATGATTCCGTCGGAGCAGCGTCCGCCGGCAAGCTGCTTTGAGGCACGACAATCTCGGACGAGAAGAGGTAGTTCTGCTTCAATCGGCCGCCGAAGACCCTGTGCCGATGCACGAAGAGCCATCGATCGCGACACAAAGAGGCGATCGGCAGTCCGAAATCGAAGAAGCTCGTGACGAAATCGGAAGTCAACGGGTCGACGAACACGGCATCCGGTTCGACGACCGTGCCGGGAAGATAGAGGGCATCGTAGGCCGGATGCACATCGCTGACGTGACGATCGACGGCGGTGTAGAAACCGAGGCTCGATGGATGCCAACTGCAGATCAGATCATCGCGCGTCGACGAGACGACCGTCGTGGTCGCGCCAGCGTCCAGGAGACGGGTCCGCGCTTCCAGGAAGCGACGACGGTTGAAGCCGTTGATCGCCAGGATCGCCACGTTGTAACCAGATAACGCCTCGCTCATCACATCCTCCAGAGTGATACCGGCCCTCGTCACCGCGCCTTGCGAAGACGGCGGCGACAGACTCTGAAGTTATCGAACCAATGCCGAGGCGACATTGGGTGAGCGCCATAGGACATTCCTGTAGGTCAGGCGCGCCTCAACCTCTCACGCCTCCTTCCGCTTGTGATTCGCCTGGTCGCCTTTCGACATGCTGTGGAAGCCGCCGGCGATGGCGATGCGTATGGCCTCGGGCAGACTGCCGGCATCGAGACTTTGCATGACATGAGCGCGATGCACCTCGATCGTCCGTGGGCTGAGGCCCAATTGACGGCCGATCGTCTTGTTCGTCCCGCCCGCGAGAAGAAGCTCCAGCACCTCGCGCTCCCGTGGCGAGAGCTTCGACAGCTTCTCCCGGGCGTCGTTGTCGGTGGGGCGCAGATCAGGGTCCGCATCGAGTTGTTCGTTGGCGATCGCCGTCGCCGCCAGCAACGCGTCGGCGTCCCGGTCCGGCCCCAGGAAGTCGACGGCGCCAGCCCGCATGACCCTGACCGCGACATTGACGTCGACGTCGCTGTCGGCGACGACGACCACGGGCATTTCCAGACCCAGGGCTTTCAAGGCCTGCGGCAGCAACTGCCCGTTGATCTCGAGGGATCCGAGGCCGGCGATGATGCAGCTGGGGCCGAGGGTCGGCGCCAATCTCACGAAGTCGCGTGGGGACGAGAAATCATGCACGTTGTAGCCGCCCTGCTGCAGCGTTTCATGGATCGTCCGGCGGCATCCGGTGTCGGTCTCGACGAGATAGACGAGCGTCGCGTCGTGCCGCGTCACGTCTTCGGCGATGCCGGCGATGCGATGGATCTCCCCGTTGTCGTCCTGCATGGGGAAGAAGCTGTTGCGGATCCACCGCATGCTCCGATCGGGGCGCAGGATGCGGTATTCGCAGATCATGCACTCGCCCTTGAGCGCGCCCTCGACCGCCGACTTCGTGGCATCGAGATCTTCCGGGTAGACAGTATCGAAGCAGAGACTGAACTGCGGGCGGTCGGGATCGATCGGCTTCTGCCAGATGCGCTCGAACGCCGGACTGCGATACTCGAACTCCATCCGGTCGACGTTGAGGATCCAGAGCATGTTGGTGGAATTCTCGGCGAAATACCGAAACCTGCTCTCGTTCGCGGCAAGGGCGTCCTGCGCTCGCTTGGCCTTGGTGACATCGAGCACGGCGCCGTAGAAGCACACCGGCTTGCTGTTTTCGAAGACGGT
>CAZZZM010000005.1:16006-19901 GCA_964658465.1 uncultured Nakamurella sp. | reverse complement strand
AAGCGCCGCTTCGATGCGTTTTTGCTCGGAGATGTCGATGGCGATGGTGGCGAGGCCGAGAAACGCACCGTCGTCATCGAAATGCGAGTAGGTCCGCTGGATGGTCGGCACCCAGGCGTCGTCGTTGTCGAAACGTCTGAAACGGGTCTCGCCCTGCCAGCTTCCGTTCTTGAACGTGCAAGGTAGGATCTCATCGATGACCTTGGCGCGGTCTTCGTGGAAGACGAAGTCCGCAATGGCGATCGCGCTGACGTCCGCCTCGCAATCCAGCCGCAACATCCTTCGGCCGGCCTCGTTGACGAAGACCGAATTCGCGTCCCTGTCGGCGATGCCGATGAAGCACGGCGAGTGGCGGATCATGGCACCGAAGCGCGCCTGCTCGATATCGAAGGGCTCGCCCGGAGCTTCTCGAGGTCGACCGGCCTCGCGCAGGACGCTGGCCGCCGTCTCGCGGTATCGTTCCATGTGCGCCTCCCGAGTGGAAACCGCTTTCAATACAACGCGCCACAATTGATTAGCACAGGTTGCGCTGGGTAATTGCGGTGAAACCCTTAGGACAAACCCGCGCGGCCGAAATTCAGCCCGGCTCGAGCATGGCAGGCCTGCGATCCGCGCGATGCGAGATAGACGGAGCGCTTATTCGACATTAACTTCTCGATAGCGCTTGTCGGAGCTCTGTATGCCCCGGCCGGTATAGGCGGGCTTTCTGTCGAATGGCGCATGTGGCGCCGGACAAGGAGCGACATCGTGGTTGCTTTGAACCTCAACGGCCAGGTGCGTCACGTGGACGTGCCCGAAGACATGCCGCTCCTCTGGGTCTTGCGCGACGTCGCGGGACTGACGGGCACCAAGTTCGGCTGCGGCATCGCGCAATGCGGCGCCTGCACGGTCCACGTCGACGGCGAGGCGGTGCGCTCCTGCCTCTACCCGGTCGGCGCGCTCGGCGACAAGAAGGTCGTCACCATCGAGCATGTCGGCGAGACCCCCGTCGGCGCGAAGGTGCAGAAGGCGTGGCTCGACAAGGAAGTCGTCCAATGCGGCTATTGCCAGTCGGGGCAGATCATGTCGGCCACCGCGCTCCTCGAGAAGAACGCGAAGCCGACCGACGCGGACATCGACGAGGCGATGTCAGGAAACATCTGCCGTTGCGGCACCTATGTCCGCATCCGCGAAGCCATCCACGCCGCTGCGGAGGCTTGAGCCATGGCCATCAGCTCATTGCAGGCGCCCTCGCGGCGCACCGTCCTCCAGGCCAGCGTGCTCGCCGGCGGCGGCCTTCTCCTCGGCCTGCGGCTCGTCGGACGCGCGGCCGCCGACGGCGCCGATGCGGGCGCCTTCATGCCGAACGCCTTCGTGCGCATCGATCCGGCCGGCACGATCACCTTGATCGCGCCACACACCGAGGTGGGCCAGGGTATCGATACTGCGCAGGCGATGCTGGTCGGCGAGGAACTCGACGTCGGGCTCGACCAGATCAAGGTGCAGCCCGCGCCGCCCGACATGGCGAAATACGCCGATCCCATCCTCGGCGACCAGGCGACCGGCGGCTCGGCCTCGGTCCGCGGCGACTGGGAGCGGTTGCGCAAGGCGGGTGCCACCGCGCGCGCCATGCTGGTCTCGGCGGCCGCGACCAAATGGGGCGTCGACCCGCAGAGTTGCAGCGTCGCGCGCGGCGTGATCTCGCATCAGGCCAGCGGGCGCTCCCTGAAGTTCGGCGAGGTCGCCACCGACGCAGCGAAGCTGCCGGTCCCGCAGGACGTCAAGCTGAAGGCGCCGTCCGACTTCAAACTTCTCGGGACGAACGCCAAGCGCATCGACACGCCGGCCAAGGTCAACGGCACGGCGGTCTTCGGCATCGACGCCAAGGTCGACGGCATGAAGATCGGCACGCTGGCCCTGGTTCCCGTGGTCGGCGGCAAGCTCACCAGCATGGACGAGGCGGCCGCGCGAAAGGTGCCCGGCGTACGCGACGTGGTGCGGGTCGGCGACGAGGCGGTCGCGGTGATCGGCGACCATATGTGGGCCGCCAAGCAGGGCCTCGCCGCCTTGGCGCCGGTCTGGTCCGCCGGGCCGAACGGCACGACCACGCTGAAGACCATCGTCGCCGACATGGACCAGGCCTCGCAGAGCCAGGGCGTCGTCGCCAAGAAGGACGGCGATGCGGAAGCCGCCATTGGCAAGGCGGCGAAGACGCTGTCGGCCGTCTACCAGATGCCGTTCCTGTCGCATTCGCCGATGGAGCCGCTGAACTGCACGCTGCACATCCAGGCCGACAAGGCGGAGATCTGGGTCGGCACGCAGGTGCCGGTGCGCGCGCAGAAGGCGGTCGCCGACGCGACCGGTCTGTCGCCGGACAAGGTGACGGTCAACAACCTCTACATGGGCGGCGCGTTCGGCCGGCGGCTCGACATCGACAGCATTGCGGTCGCTGCGATGATCGCCAAGGGCCTCCGCTATCCGGTGAAGATCATCTGGACCCGTGAGGAGGACCTGCGGCACGACTATTACCGCCCGTACTATTACGACCGCCTCAGCGCCGGCCTCGATGCCGATGGCAAGCTTGTCGGCTGGACGCACCGGGTCACCGGCTCGTCGGTGATGGCGCGCTGGTTCCCCGGCGGTTTCAAGAACGGTCTCGATCCCGACGCTGTCGAGGGCGCGGCCGAGACCCCCTACGACGTGCCGGCCACGCTCGTCGACTACGTGCGGCACGAGTCGCCGAACATGAACACCGGCTGGTGGCGCGGCGTCGGTCCCACCCACAACGTCTTCATGGTCGAGAGCTTCGTCGACGAGCTCGCCGCGGCCGCAGGCCAGGACGCAGTGGCGTTCCGGCGGCCGCTGCTTACCAAGAACCCGCGCGCTCTCGCCGTGCTCGAGCTTGCCACGCAGAAGTCGGACTGGGGCTCGCCGCTGCCGGCGCGGCACGGACGCGGGGTCGCGCTGCAGTTCGCGTTCGGCTCCTACGTCGCCGCGGTCATCGAGGTCGAGGTCACGCCGCCGGGCGAGATCCTGCTGCGGCGGGCCACTGTGGCCGTCGATTGCGGGCTGACGGTGAACCCCGACACGGTCGTCGCGCAGATCCAGGGCGGCCTGATCCTCGGGCTCAGCACGGCGATGTACAACGAGATCACGCTGACGGGCGGCGCGATCGAGCAGAGCAACTTTCACGACTACCGCGCCATGCGGATCAACGAGGCGCCGAAGATCGAGGTCTTCCAGATCCGCAACGGGGAGAAGCCCGGCGGGATCGGCGAGACCGGCACGTCGATCGCCGCACCGGCGCTCGGCAACGCGATCTACGCCGCGACCGGCCAGCGGCTGCGCAAGCTGCCGTTCGCCACCGGCCTGAGGGGAGCGTGAGCATGCGCAAGCTTGCGGCAGCCTTTGCGCTCGTGGTCGCCGTCGCGGCGCCTTCGATCGCTAGAGCGCAATCGGATCAGGTGGCGCGCGGCGCGTATCTCGCGAAGGCCGCCGATTGCGTGGCCTGCCATACGGCGCCGGGCGGCACGCCGTTCGCCGGCGGTCGCGCGTTCAAGCTTCCGTTCGGCGTGCTCTACTCGCCGAACATCACGCCCGACGAGAAGACGGGGATCGGCGGCTACAGCGACGAGGCCTGGCTTGCGATGATGCACAAGGGCGTCGGTCGCGCCGGGCATCTCTATCCGGCGATGCCGTACGCCTCCTACACGGCGATGACGGACGACGACGCGCTCGCGATCAAGGCCTATCTGACCAGCCTCAAGCCGGTGGCGGCGAACGTTCCTGACAACCAGATCGGCTTTCCGTTCAATCAGCGCTGGGGCCTCGTCTTCTGGAACCTGTTCAACAATCCCGACCGCAGGTTCACACCGGCCTCGAACCAGTCCGCCGCGTACAACCGCGGGGACTATCT
>CAZZZM010000005.1:12456-15906 GCA_964658465.1 uncultured Nakamurella sp. | reverse complement strand
TTGGCGCAGGAGCAGATTGCCGTAGCGGACCTGCTCGGGACCTGGCGCCGTACGCTGCTCCAGGACGAGCACGGCCGGCAGGATCGCACGACGGACGTCGCCTGGGTGCAAGGTCCGAGCGTTTTCGGTGATCTGCGCCAGCCGGCGTCGCTGGATCCTATCCAGGCGACCTGTCTTCGCCACCTGAGCCGCGACGAGGCGGTGCTGTTGGCGCAGCAGGAAGGCTTCGGCGGGATCCTCATCCGACAGGCCGACCACTTCCAGTGGACGCGTTCCATCGACTATCAACCGAAAAGCGCCCGTCTCGATCGGGGCGCTCTGGCTTGGCAGGGCGATACGCTCGTTGAGACGGGTTACGACGTCGCCTACATCGAGCATTGGCGTCGCGACGCCGGGCAAGCCAGCCGCGCCGGTGCGGCGCACCTCGTCAACGTTGCGACCGGCGTTGCTGGCCTTCTCGTCCACGCGGACGAGCGTTTCGCCTTCATCAGGGACCGCGCGGTCCCGCTTGCCGAAGCGACGCCTCTATCGCAGCTCGTGCGAGCGGCGCCCTCCACGGCGGCGATGCAGGATCTAGTGGACTGCGAGATCTCGATGGGGTCCACCGACGACTGGCGGATAGAGCGATCGACGCTGCCGTGGCGCGTCGGAGCCGCCCTCGCTCCCCAGCGCAGCGCGCAGCACCTCTCGACCGAGGATGTCGGGCCTCTCGGCGAAGGCCAGCGGCACGTCTGGACGATCGTCGACGAGGAGAGCTGGACGTAACGCGGACGATCCTGGCATGGCCCTCGCTTCAGGGCTGCCCGCGCATATCGCGATCGGAGAGACGTGAAGATGATGAGCTTGCAATCGGTGGCCGCGACGTTTCTCGCCATCGTCGTGGGGCTTGGACTATCCGGTCCCGCTCAAGCCGCATCCAAGCTGACGATTGGCTACAGCGACTGGCCTGGCTATCTCATCTGGCAGATCGCCATCGACAAGGGGTGGTTCAAGGACGCCGGCATCGACGTCAGCTTCCAATGGTTCGATTATTCGGCGGGCATGGATGCGTTCTCCGCCGGGAAGCTCGATGCAGCTGATGTCACGAATGGCGACGCCCTCGTCATGGGTGGCAACGGCGCCAAGAGCGTCATGATCATCCCGATCGACTATTCATCCGGCAACGACATGGTCATCGGCAAGCCGGGCGTGAAAAGCCTGAAGGAGCTCAAAGGCAAGAAGATCGGGGTCGAGGTCGGCCTCGTCGACGATCTTCTGTTGGATCACGGATTGAAAAGTGTGGGCTTGAGCGAGAAGGACGTCACGTTGGTCAACACCAAGACCAACGACACGCCGCAGGTGCTGGCCTCAGGCGAGGTGGCGGCCGTCGCGGACTGGCAGCCGGCGTCCGGGCAGGCGATGAGCGCGGCTCCGGGCGCTCACCCGATCTATACGTCTGCGGATGCGCCCGGTCTCATCTACGACGTGCTGGCGGTCAATCCGCAGAGCTTGGCGACGCACCGGACTGACTGGGAGAAGATGGTCAAGATCTGGTATCGGAGCGTCGACTACGCGAAGGATCCGAAGACCGAAGCCGACGCGCTGAAGATCATGGCAGCGCGCGACAACCTCACGCCCGAAGCGCTCAAGCCGCTCTGGAGAGGCACGCACGTCTTGACGCTCGCGGAGGCCAAGACGGTGATGAAAAAGCAAGCCGGCCTCGGCTCACTGTACGGCTCGACCACAAATGCCGATGGCTTCAATGTCTCGAAAGCCATCTACAAGACGCCTCAGGGGATCGACGGCTACATCGACCCGACGATCGTCTCGGCGCAACCGCAGTAGCGGATCGCTAGAGCGTGATGCGCGTCCTGCGGCCGTACCCTCACATCTTCGGTTTCTACGACGGACGCGAGGATCGGCCGCGCACCTACGACGCCGAGAACTGGTACGACGACGGCGCGCTCAACCTCGGCATTTGCTCCTATGCGATCGTCGATGGCGACGAGGCGATCGTCTACGACACGCATGCCTCGATCGACCATGCGCGTTTCGTTCGCCGCACGCTCGAGGCCGAGGGGGTCCGCCGCATGACGGTGGTGCTGAGCCATTGGCATGCGGATCACGTCGCGGGAAACGCGGTTTTCGAAGATTGCGAGATCATCGCGAACGTCCTGACGCGCGACGCACTGGCTGCGCATCGCGACGAGCTCGAGAGCGAGCTGCCGCCGATCCGCCCCCTGGTCATGCCGACGCGCACCTTCGACCGGAGCCTCTCTCTGACGGCGGGCCGCAGAGAGGTCGAACTGCGCCACCTCGACATTCACAGCTTCGATGGGACCGTCCTCCTCCTGCCGGCGGAGAAGATCTTGCTGGCCGGCGACACGCTGGAAGACCCGATCACCTATGTCGTCGAGCCGGAGAGGCTCACTGATCATCTGCGCGACCTCGCGCGCCTGCAGGACTGGCCGATCGACCGTATTCTTCCAAACCATGGCTCGCCGGATGTCATCGCCGCCGGCGGCTACGATCGTCGTCTCATCGCGGCGACCATCGAGTATATCGAGACCCTGCTGACGGCGGGCCTTGACGAAAGCACCGACAGACCTCTGTGCGAACTTCTCGCTGGCCTATTCGAGGCGAAGGCGATTCATCATTACCCCGCATACGATGATGTGCATCGGAGAAACCTGCAAAAGGTCAGATCGCTCGCAGGGTGATTTGCGCCTTCGCGCTGAAGTCACGTTCGATGTGATTCTGGCCGGTTTGGTCGCCACGTTCCAGGGGGCGCCACCACCAGGCGTCAGCGCTCGGACGTCGTCGATGTGATCATCTCGCTGACGTGCGCGGCGACGACTTTCCAGCCATCGGCGAAACGCACCCAGGTCTGGCTCTGGCGTCCGATGTGTCCCGGCCTGTGGGAACGCGCGAAGAGCGTCATGGCCGTCGCCATGTCGCGTCCGTAGGTGGTGATTACCGTCCGCGACAGGCTGCGCGCAAGTCCTTGCGGGGAACGGCTTCGACGGAAGGCCCGTATCGCATCCATCCCGTAGAGATTCTCGCTGGCACCATAACGGATGGTCCGCGGATCGTCCCAGAACAGCGCCTCCAAGGTCGCGACGTCGTTCGAGATCAAAGCCTGTTCGTAAGCGGCGAAAACGGCCTCGACCTCGGCCTTCACGTCGGGCAGGTCGATCTCCATCACAGCGCGGCGACCTTCGCGGTTGCCACGGCCATCGCCTCCAAGGCGTGCGCGACGCGCAACGCGTCGGCCTCGCGCCACGGCGCGGCGATGACCTGGACGCCAAGCGGCAGGCCGGCGTCGATCCAGACGGGGACGGCCACCACGGGTAGGCCGATGAAGGAGATCGGCTGGGTGAACAGGCCGATGTTGGGGCGCGCGGGCACCGCCACGCCGTCGATCATGATCGTGGCCTGGCCGATGCGCGGCGCGCGGCACGGCGTCGACGG
>CAZZZM010000005.1:0-12356 GCA_964658465.1 uncultured Nakamurella sp. | reverse complement strand
GCCAGCGGCACCAGCCCGGCGGCGACCGCCGCGCCCGATCCGCCCGAAGAGCCGCCGCTCATGTGCTCGAGCGCATGCGGATTGCGCGACGGCCCGTCGTGGCAGTTCTCGCCGGTGAAATCGTAGGCGTACTCGCCCATGTTGAGGCCGCCGACGAGCACCGCGCCGGCCGCCTCGAGCCGACGCACCAGCGCCCCGTCCCGCCCTGCCGGCGCGCGCTCCCGGTTGATCTTCGAGCCGGCGCGGGTCGGCAGGCCGGCGATGTCGATGAGGTTCTTCACGGCGAACGGCACGCCGGCGAGCGGACCGATGTCCTCTCCGGCCGCGAGGCGGGCGTCGAGCCGCGCCGCCTGTTCGCGCGCACGGCTTGCCGTGACATCGGTGAAGGCGCCGACGAGCGGATCGACCCGCGCGATGCGGGCCAGGGTCGCCTCGACGATGGCACCGACGGAGGTGTCCCCGGCACGAACGGCGGCGGCGGTCGCTGCGGCCGTGCTCACGGGGTGAAAATCGGCGCTGCTTCGACCTCGTCGTCGAGCGGCACGGCTAGGACGATCTCGGCAGCCTTGGCAATGGCCTCGAAATGCGCGAGCACCGCGGCGCGCCAGTCCGGCGCGACCGGCAGGCCCTGCACCGCCAGCGCGGCGTCGAGGTAGATCTCGGTCGGCGTCATGCGGGCTCGCTTGCTCCGTGCTCGACCGGCGCGGCCGCCGGCTCCTGCACGGTGCCCAATTTGGCGACGGCCATCAACAGGGCCGAGACGAGGAGGTAGCTCACCGCGACCGTCGGCGTTTTGCCGATGCCGATCGCCTCCGCGTGGATCAGGCCAAAGAAGGTGAGCACCGCGCCGGCCAGCGCGAAGGCCGCGGCCTTCTCAAAGGCGCGTTCGATGATGAAGACGGCTACCGAGCCGAGAATGATGCCGGCGAGCGTCGCGCCGCCGCCCATCGTGACGAGGCCGTCGTAGAGCACGCCCTTGGTCGCGAGCTTGTCGGCGCCGATCGCCGCGACGCTGGTGCCGGCAGCGCCGAGCGCGCCGTCGATCATCGTGCGGCCCCAGTTGGCGATCTGCGGGATCATCGCCAGGATGATCGCCGGCGCGTGGCTGTGCGGCGTCTCCTGGAACGCCTGCGAGCCGATCAGCATGCCGATGTAGAGGAGGATCGGCAGGATCGCGACGACGGGGATCAGCGCCGTCATGAAGGCGACGATGCCGAGCAGGCACATCACCAGCACGAACACGCCGGTGGCCGCCGAGTAGCCGATGCGCCCGCCCATGGCCTTCCAGCCGGGGTGGCCGATGTAGACGGCGTTGATGAAGGGGTTGCCCATGCAGCAGCCGATCAGGCTGATGATGCCGTCCGCGGTCAGCACCCGCGTCGTCGGGAAGGAATCGCCGGCCGCCGCGGCGCTCTCGACGTTGTCCATCGCCTCGACGAGATCGTAGATGCCGAACGGGATCGCGGTGACGAGGATCACCCCGAGGAACTGGAATCCCGAGAACACGTGGCCGATCGCCGGGAGCGGCACCGAGAAGCCGACGCGCGACAGCGAGCCGGAGAGGCCGGCCAGCGTCAGGCCGCCGTAGCCGAGCCCGAACAGGTTGGATCCCCAGGCGAGCGCCGTTCCCAGAGCGATGGCGACGAGGCCGCCCGGCACGCCCCCGAAATAGCGCACGCCGCCGAGCCAGCTTCCGAGAATGATCGCAAAGCAGGTCAGCCCGATCACCGGCGTCATGAACATCTGCAGCGACGGGCTCATCGAGATAAAGGTGATGGAGATACCGGCGAGCGAGCCGAGCAGCGCCGCGCGCGGCGTGATGCGGCGGATGATCGGCGCGATGAAGCCGCCCGCCATCAGCACGAAGCTCTGGACGAAGACCCAGGTGAGGCCGGCTTCCCAGGCCTTGATCGGATCGCCCGTCCTGCCGAGGATCGGCAGCATCACGACGAACACCACGACAAACATGTGCGGCACGCTGATGCCCGACGGCAGCGCGCAGACATCGTCGCGCCCCGTAATCTTGGCGAGCCTGTAGGCGAGGAAGGCGTAGTACACGGTCGAGAGGCACAGCATCAGGCCGGTCGCCGGCAGGATGCGGCCGAAGACGATGTCGTCGGGCATCTTGAGCACGAAGCGCAGCAGGCCCGTGAGGACGAGCAGGTTGACGAGGATGTTCGTGCCGAAGCCGAAGAAGGCGTTCCAGTCGCCGGGGACCCAGAGCTTCGGCCGGCTGTCGGCGGCTGCCGTCGTCATCGTCGTCTCCGATGCTGGATCAGGCGCGATCACCCCGTTGCGCCTCCGAGCGCCGCGATGACTTGTTCGGAGGGCGCCACCCAGCCGAAGATGCCGCCTTGCGCGACGATCATCTTGAGGGCCGCCTCGTGGAATTCGGGGAAATAGGAGCCGCAGCAATCCGACACGACGAGGCATTCGTAGCCGCGGTCGTTGGCCTCCCGCACGGTGGTGTTGACGCAAACCTCGGTCGTCACGCCGGTGACGACGAGCTGCGTGATGCCGCGATGCTGGAGGATCGCCTGAAGGTCGGTGGCGAAGAACGCGCCTTTGCCCGGCTTGTCGATCACCGGCTCGCCGGGCGCCGGCTTCAGCTCGGCGATGATGTCGTGGCCGGGCTCGCCTCGGATGAGGATGCGCCCCATCGGCCCCTCGTCGCCGATCGAGATCTTGCCGCGGCCGCGCGCCCTCTTTGCCGGCGGCAGGTCGGCCAGGTCGCTGCGGTGACCCTCGCGCGTATGGATCGCGAAGTGGCCGGCCGCACGCCAGGCGGCGAGCAGGCGCCGGTTCGGCTCGATCGCTTCGCGCAGCCGCTCGACGTCGTTGCCGAGCATCGCCCCGAAGCCGCCCGGCTCGATGAAATCGCGCTGCATGTCGATGATGAGAAGCGCCGCGCGCTCCGGCTCGAGCGTGAACGCGTAGGGCTCGGCCTCGATCGAAAGAGTGGTCACGGGGAGAGGACCGCGCCCGGTCCCGGCCGTATTGCGTGCCCGCCAACGAGGCAGTCGTCGAAAATCACGCCGAGCATAGCCTGCCTCTCGATCGCAGTGCGGCACTGTCGAACCTGCAGGCACATAGAATGCCAAGCGCGGCGCGCGAGCCGCGAAGTGCGCTGCGCCGCCATGGTCCGAGGCTGCATCGGGCAGGCAGTTGTCCGAGAAGCTTGCGCCGTCGGCTGCTACGGGGCGCCGCGCACGACCACGCGCGGGCGTCCTTCGGCCATCTCGCCGATGATGGCGGCCTGCGCGTGACCGGCGGCACGACAGCGCGCGACGATGTCGTCGGCGCGGTCGGGGCGGACCGCGATCAACAGGCCGCCGGATGTCTGCGGGTCGCAGAGGAGACCACGGCACCAGTCCGGCATGTCGCCCGGGAGGCTCACATCGGCGCCGTAGCTGGTCCAGTTGCGGGCGGCCGCACCGGTGGCAAGGCCGGCCTCGGCGAGGCGCGCGGCGCCGGGCAGCACCGGGACCGCCCGCGCGTCGAGGTGCCCTTCGAGCCCGGAGCCACGGCACATCTCGAGCAGATGGCCGAGGAGGCCGAAGCCGGTGACGTCGGTCACCGCATGCACCGCCTCGAGGTCCGCAAGCTCGATGCCGATGGAATTGAGCGTCGTCGTCGAGGCGACCATCGTCGCGTAGTCCGCAGGCGAAAGCTCGCCCTTCTTGATCGCCGCCGAAAAGATGCCGATGCCGATACCCTTGGTCAGCACGAGCGCGTCGCCCGGCTTCGCGCCGCCGTTCTTCAGGACCTTGTCCGGGCGCACGAGGCCGATGGCGACGAGCCCGTAGATGGGCTCCGGCGTATCGATCGAGTGGCCGCCGACGATGGGGATGCCGGCCTTCTGGCAGGCCGAGGCACCGCCGGCGAGGATGTCCTGCACGGTTTCGACGGCGATCGTCGCCACCGGCATGCCCACGAGAGCCAGAGCGAACAGCGGGCGTCCGCCCATGGCGTAGACGTCCGACAGCGCGTTCGTCGCGGCGATGCGGCCGAAATCATGCGGATCGTCGACGATGGGGGTGAAGAAGTCGGTCGTCGCAATGATCGCCTGGTCGTCGTTGAGGCGATAGACCGCCGCGTCGTCGGACGTCTCGGTGCCGACGAGAAGGTCGCTGGACGGCATCGGCAGCGGCATCTTCTTCAGGATGTCCTGCAGGACGGCCGGCGCCAGCTTGCAGCCGCAGCCGCCGCCGTGAGCCATGGACGTCAGTCGCACGTGGGATGTCTCGTTCATCGACGTCGTGACCTCTATGCGATCTTCAGCCCCGCGAGCTGGGCCAGGAAGGCGTCTTCCTCCTCCAGCGTCCGCAGGTCGAGCAGGAACGCGCCGTCGCTCACGCGGCCGATGACCGGCGTCGGCAGCGCGCGGAACCGGGCGGCGATGTCCTTCAGCCAGCGACCGTCGCCCTTGCCGGACCGCGCCGGTCTCAAGGCAAGCGCGGCCGACGGCAACGTCTCGACGGGCAGGGCACCGCTGCCGATCTGGCTGGCACAGGACTCGACCGCCACCGTCGCGCTTTCGCCAAGCGCCAGGGCGAGCGCGGGGAGCAGGCGGCGCGCCTGCGCTTCGATGTCCTCGCGCCGGCGCGTCAGCAGCCGCAGGGTCGGCAGGCGCTCGGCGAGCCGATCCGGGTCCAGGTAGAGGCGCAGCACGACCTCCATCGCCGCGAACACCTCCTTGCCGACGCGAAGGGCGCGCTTCAGCGGATGTTTGCGGACCTTCGCGATGAGGTCCCGGCGCCCGGCGATGAGCCCGCACTGCATGCCGCCTAGCAGCTTGTCGCCGGAGAAGGTGACGACGTCGGCGTGGCGCACCGCCTCCATCACGGTCGGCTCCGGCGGCAGGCCGTAGGCGGCGAAGTCGATGAGGTTGCCCGACCCGAGGTCATCGAGCATCAGCACGCCGCGTTCGCGGCACAGCGCGCCAAGGTCCGCGTCCGCGACGGCGGCGGTGAAGCCGCGGATCTCGTAGTTCGACTGGTGGACCTTCATCGCGGCCGCCGTATCGGCGCCGATGGCGTCGGCGTAATCGCGAAGATGCGTGCGGTTCGTGGTCCCGACTTCTTTCATCCGGCAGCCGGCGCGTGCCATCACGTCGGGAATGCGGAAAGCGCCGCCGATCTCGACAAGCTCGCCCCGCGAGATCACGACTTCCTTGTCCGGCGCGAGAGCCGCGAGGACGAGCAGGACGGCGGCCGCGTTGTTGTTGACGATCGTCGCCGCCTCGGCGCCGGTGAGCCGGCAGACGAGCGCCTCGAGATGGTCGTCGCGCTCGCCGCGGCTTCCCCTGGCGAGGTCGAATTCGAGATTGCTGGCGCCGGTCAGCACCTCCGCCACCGCCGCGGCCGCCTCTGGCGGCAGCCAGGCTCGGCCGAGGTTGGTGTGCAGCACGGTGCCGGTGAGATTGAAAACGCGACGAAGCGACGGCGCGAACAGCTGCGCCAGCGTCGCCTCGGCCTTGGCGACAAGCTCGACCTCGGGGGGAACGGCCTGTCCGGAGACCCGCTCGATGGCGAGCGTGTCGCGGATGGCCGCGACGGTCTGCGTGCGCCCGTAGGTGTCGACCAGCTCGCGCGTCCGCGGCAGGCCCATCAGGCGGTCGACCGAGGGCAGGCGGCGGGCGGGGATCGCGGGCGTCTCGATGTTCACCGGGCACCAAAGCAAGCTGTGGCGGAAGAGAGTGGGAGTCGAACCCACCAAAGACCGCCTTGCGGCCCCTCCCGGATTTGAAGTCCGGACGCCCCACCGGGGAACGCATCTCCTCCTCGAGGCGCGTAGCAAACCTCAGTGCGCCCACCACCGCAACCCTCTCTGGGGGCGCAATCAACACGCTATGTTTTCACGGGTATAGCGATCGACTGCGGCGCCACACGGAGATGAAATCGACGGCAGTCGCTGATGCGATTTTGCGCCGCACTCGTCGTTTTTTTCCTTTTGATACCGGACGGTTCATGCACTATCCGACCCAGTCGGGTTTGCACCTGGGATATGCCCATGAACGTTATCTCGAGACGCGGCTTCCTCGGCGGGGCGGCCGCCGGCGTGGCCGTCACGACGCTCGGAGCCTTCGGCTTCGCCGGATCCGAGGAGGCTCTCGCCGCCTCGGTTCGCCCCTACAAGCTCTCTCGCACGACCGAGACGCGCAACACCTGCCCGTATTGCTCGGTGGCCTGCGGCATCCTGGTCTACAGCCTCGGCGACCACTCGAAGAACGCCAAGGCGTCGGTGCTGCACATCGAAGGCGATCCCGACCATCCGGTGAATCGCGGCACGCTCTGCCCGAAGGGCGCCGGCCTGCTCGACTTCGTGCATGCGGAGACGCGCACGAAATACCCGATGATTCGCAAGCCCGGCTCCGACAAGCTCGAGCGGGTCTCCTGGGATCACGCGCTCGACCGGATCGCGCGGCTGCTCAAGGACGATCGCGACAAGAACTTCATCCAGAAGGCGCCCAACGGGACGACCGTCAACCGTTGGGTCACCACCGGCATGCTGGCCGCTTCCGCCTCGACCAACGAGACCGGCTACATCACCTACAAGTGGGCCCGCAACATGGGCATGCTTGTCTTGGACAACCAAGCCCGCGTCTGACACGGACCGTCGGTAGCCAGTCTGGCTCCTTCGTTCGGTCGAGGCGCGATGACCAACACCTGGATGGACATCAAGAACTCCGACTTGATCATCATCATGGGTGGCAACGCGGCCGAGGCGCATCCCTGCGGCTTCAAGTGGGTGATCGAGGCCAAGGCGCATCGCGGCGCCAAGCTCGTCGTCATCGACCCGCGCTTCACGCGCTCGGCGTCGGTTGCCGACTTCTACTGCCCGATCCGTCAGGGCACCGACGTCGCGTTCCTCTCGGGCGTGATCAAGTACCTGCTCGACAACGACAAGATCCAGCACGAGTACGTCAAGCACTTCACCAACGCCTCGATGCTGGTCAGCGAGGGCTACTCCTACTCGGACGGGCTGTTCTCCGGCTACGACGAGCAGAAGCGCGACTACGACAAGAAGACCTGGGACTATCAGATCGGCGAGGACGGCTTCGCGAAGGTCGACGAGACGCTGAAGGACCCGCGTTGCGTTATCAACGTGCTGAGAGAGCACGTGAAGGCCTATACGCCGGAGATGGTGTCGCGCATCACCGGCTCGCCGCAGGACAAGTTCGTCAAGATCTGCGAGATGATCGCCGCGACGTCCGCGCCCGACAAGGCGATGACCTCGCTTTACGCGCTCGGCTGGACGCAGCATTCCTACGGCGCGCAGAACATCCGCACGATGTGCCTCGTGCAGCTGCTGCTCGGCAACATCGGCGTGCGCGGCGGCGGGATGAACGCGCTGCGCGGGCATTCCAACATCCAGGGTCTGACCGACCTCGGCCTGCTCTCGAACACCATGCCTGGCTACATGTCGCTGCCTTTGGAGAAGGAAGCGACCTTCGAACTCTACATGAAGACGAAGCAGTTCAAGCCGACGCGTCCGAACCAGATCTCGTACTGGCAGAACTATCCGAAGTTCTTCGCCTCGCTGCAGAAGGCGATGTTCGGCGACAAGGCGACGCCTGAGAACAACTTCGCCTTCGACTGGCTTCCGAAGCTCGACACGTCCTACGACGTCCTGAAGGCGTTCGAGCTGATGAGCCAGGGCAAGATGACCGGCTACATCTGCCAGGGCTTCAACCCGCTGATGTCGATCCCGGACAAGAACAAGGTCCGCGCCTCTCTGTCGAAGCTGAAGTTCCTCATCACGATGGACCCGCTGGAGACGGAGACCGCGCGGTTCTGGGAGAACCACGGCGAGTTCAACGAGATCGACCCGGCGCAGGTGCAGACGGAAGTGATCCAGCTTCCGACCACCTGCTTTGCCGAGGACGAAGGGTCGCTTGCGAACTCCTCGCGCTGGCTGCAATGGCACGTGCCGGCGCAGGACCCGCCGTGGGAGACCAAGTCCGACATCGACATCCTCGCCGGCGTGTTCACGCGCATGCGCAGGCTGTACGAGAAGGAGGGCGGGACGTTCCCCGACCCGATCCTCAACACCTACTGGCCCTACATGGACCAGGAGAGCCCGACGCCGGACGAGGTGGCGCGCGAGGTGAACGGCTACGCGCTCGCGCCGGTGAAGGACCCGGTCGACCCGAACAAGGTCATCGCGCCCGGCAAGCAGCTCGACAATTTCGGGCAGCTGCAGGCCGACGGCTCGACGTTGAGCGGCTGCTGGATCTACACCGGCTGCTACACCGAGCAGGGCAACATCATGGCGCGGCGGGACACGTCCGATCCGTCCGCCGCCGGCATCGCGCCGAAATGGGCGTTCGCCTGGCCGTCCAACCGCCGCATCCTCTACAATCGCGCCTCGGCGGACGTGAACGGCAAGCCGTGGGACGAGGAGCGCAAGCTCATCGAATGGACCGGCAAGAAGTGGGACGGCTTCGACGTGCCGGATTTCCCGTCGCAGTCTGCGCCGGACAAGGGCGCCGGCCCGTTCATCCTGACCGAGGAAGGCCAGGGGCGGCTGTGGTGCCGGGCGCTGATGCGCGACGGCCCGTTCCCGGCCTATTACGAGCCGTTCGAGTCGCCGATCAAGAACGTCCTGGCGCCGAAGATCCGCGGCAACCCGGCGTCCCGCGTCTTCGCCGACGACTGGAAGCGCTTCGGCGATCCGAACGAGTTCCCCTATGCGGCGACGACGTACCGGCTCACCGAGCACTTCCACTATTGGACCAAGCACGCCAAGATCAACGCGATCCTGCAGCCGGAATTCTTCGTCGAGATTTCCGAGCAGCTCGCCGCCGAGAAGGGCGTCGCCAAGGGCGACTGGGTCCGCGTCTGGTCGAAGCGCGGCTCGGTGAAGGCGAAGGCCGTGGTGACGAAGCGCATCAAGCCGCTGTTGTGTGACGGCAAACAGATCCACGTGGTCGGCGTCCCGATCCACTGGGGCTTCATCGGCTCGACGGTCGAGGGCTACGGCGCCAACACGCTGACGCCCTTCGTCGGCGACGCCAACACCAACACGCCCGAGTTCAAGGCGTTTCTCGTCAACATCGAGAAGACCACCGCACCCGCGCTGGTCGTGAGCTAGGGAGGGACGGATGGCCGATTATCAATCCCTCGACATCCGCCGGCGCTCCGCCTCGACCGAGGTGTCGCCGACGGTGCGCGACGTGACCGAGGTCGCAAAGCTCATCGACGTCTCGAAGTGCATCGGCTGCAAGGCCTGCCAGGCCGCCTGCATGGAGTGGAACGACCTGCGCCAGCCGGTGCAGGTCAACCACGGCGTCTACGACAACCCGTCGGACCTCTCGCCGGCGGTGTGGACGCTGATGCGTTTCACCGAATACGAGGACCCGGACGGCAATCTCGAATGGCTGATCCGCAAGGACGGCTGCATGCATTGCTCCGACCCGGGCTGCCTGAAGGCCTGCCCGTCGCCCGGCGCCATCGTCCAATACGAGAACGGCATCGTCGACTTCATCTCCGAGAACTGCATCGGCTGCACCTATTGCATCAAGGGATGCCCCTTCAACATCCCGCGCATCAGCCAGGTCGATCACAAGGTCTACAAGTGCTCGCTCTGCGTCGACCGCGTCTCCGTCGGCCAGGCGCCGGCCTGCGCGAAGAGCTGCCCGACGGCGGCGATCACCTTCGGCACCAAGGCCGACATGATCTCGCTGGCGAACACCCGCATCACGGACCTGAAGTCCCGCGGCTTCGAGAACGCCGGGCTCTACGATCCGCCGGGCGTCGGCGGCACCCACGTGATGTACGTGCTGCATCACGCCGACAAGCCGAGGCTCTACGCCAACCTGCCGGAAAACCCGAAGATCTCGCCGATCGTCCAGCTTTGGAAGGGCGGCTTCAAGATGGTGGGGTTGGCAACCTTGGCGTTCGCCGCGGTCGGCAGCTTCTTCCATTACGTCGCCGCCGGGCCGGACGAGGTGGCCAAGCACGACGAGGATGACGCGTTCGATCTGTCGCACGGAAAGCAGCCGCCCCCGCGAGATCACTGATGAAGACCGACGCCGACATGCACCGCGAAATACACGACGTGCCGGAAGAGCACGTCGTCTATGTCGATCGATACAACACCACGCAGCGGATCAATCACTGGATCACCGCCGCGCTGTTCACTCTGCTGACGTTGAGCGGGCTGTCGCTGTTCCACCCGAGCCTGTTCTTCCTGACCAACCTGTTCGGCGGCGGCCAGAACACGCGCGCGATCCACCCCTGGTTCGGCGTATTCCTGTTCGTGAGCTTCCTCATCCTGTTCGTCCGCTTCTTCCGTCTCAATCTGCCGAACCGTGACGATTGGAACTGGTCGCGGCGGATCGGGGACGTCGTCAGCAACCGCCATGACCGGCTGCCCGAGCTCGGCAAGTACAATGCCGGCCAGAAGCTCGTCTTCTGGGGCCAATCGGCGCTGATCACGGTGATGTTCGTGACGGGCCTCGTCATCTGGGATCAGTATTTCGGCACCTACACGGTCACCGACACCAAGCGCTACGCGCTCGCCGCGCACTCGCTGGCGGCGCTGGTGGCGATCCTCATCATCATCGTGCACATCTATGCCGGCATCTGGATCAAGGGCACCGGCCGCGCGATGATGCGTGGTACGGTCTCCGGCGGTTGGGCCTACCGGCACCACCGCAAGTGGTTCCGCAAGATCGCGTCGAGCGACGCGAAGCCTTCGCGCGAACCGGCAGAATAGGGATGGCGCGGCCGCAGCGCCGCGTCTTGAGCAATGGCGACCATCGGCGGTATCGACCCGGCCTTCACGGGGCAATCATCCGGCGGTGAGCCGCCCTACGTCAGGCCTGCCGATCCGGCGACCATCTTCTTCCAGCGCGCGCGCCGCTTCGCGTCGCTCGCGACCGACCATGAGATCGGCGCCTACCTGACGTTCCTGTCGCATGTGGCGACGGCACAGGGCGAGGTTGTCGGCACGGCGGCGCCTGTCACGCTCGCCCCGACCGTCTACGACGTGATCGCGCACGGCATGCCGCCGCTCTCCCGCGATCTCGCCGCCGATCCGGGGGCGCTGACGATCCTCGACGCGCTGCTCGCCCAACTCGCCGCGGCGCCGCTCGACGCGGGCCCGGCCGCCATCGTCGCGGCCCTCGTCGCCGCCGAGCCTGCCGAGCGCATCCGCATGTTGGTGGCGGTCGGCGACGGCCTATTCGAGATCGAGCGTCTCGGCGAGAGCGCCCTCGCCGCCGCCGCGCTTCAGGTCTGGTACGCGCAGCACGCCGCGCTTCTCGACGCCTCCAGGCTGCGCAACATCGGCGAGACGATCTGCCCGTGTTGCGGCGGCCAGCCGGTCTCGAGCACCGTCGTCATCTGGCCGGACGCGCAGGGCAACCGGTACCTCACCTGCGCGGTCTGCTGCGCGATGTGGAACCACGTGCGCGTCAAATGCACGGCGTGCGGCGCCACGAAGGGCATCTCCTATCGCCACATCGAAGGGAGCAGCGGCGACATCGGGGCGGAGGTCTGCGAGAGCTGCCAGGGCTATGCCAAGCACCTCAACCAGACGAAGAACGCCGCCCTCGATCCGATCGTCGACGACGTGGCGTCCTACGGCCTCGACATGCTGCTGCGCGAGGAAGGCTGGCGGCGCACCGGGCTCAATCCATTTCTCATCCTGACGTGATGAAGCCGCTGCTCGGCCGCCTATTTCGACGGCCCGCCGACACGCCGGCGGCGATGGAGCGCGCCCGCATGTTCGCCGAGGCGGGCGACTACGCGGCGGCGCTTGCGATCTGGGGCCCGCTCGCCCAGGCCGGCCTCGCCCGGGCGCAGAACAATGTCGGCGGTTGCTTCGCCCAAGGCCACGGCGTCGCCGCCGATCCCGCTCTCGCCCTGCGCTGGCTGACGCTGGCCGCCGAAGCCGGCGATCCGCTCGGACAGCGCAATCTCGGCAGCCTGTATTTCGAGGGGCGCGGCGTCGAGCGCGATTATGAAGCGGCGGCCCGCTGGTTCCGCGCCGCCGCCGAGCAGGACGACGGCGAGGCGCAGGACATGCTGAGCTGGATGCTGCTCGACGGCGAGATGCTCGAGCAGGCGCCGGTCGAAGCGCGCCGCTGGGCCGAGGCCGCGGCGGCCAAGGGATATGCCGGCGCGGCGACGCGGCTCGGCACGATCCTCTACAACGCGATGGGCTGCAAGCGGGATGCGCCGTCCGCCGTCGCCTGGTGGCACCGCGCCGCGGCGGCGGGCGATGCCGACGGGGCCGCTCTGCTCGGCGCCGCCTACCACATTGGACAGGGCGTCGCAGCGGACCAGGAAGAGGCGTTCCGCTACCTCGCCTTGGCGACGCGGCGCGGCAGCCTGCTCGCCGCGCGC
>CAZZZM010000004.1:15924-34266 GCA_964658465.1 uncultured Nakamurella sp. | reverse complement strand
CGCGTCTCCCGTGGCGCCGGTCGCACCCGCGGCCCCCGTCAGCCCCGCGGGCCCCATCGCGCCCGTCGCCCCTGCTGGTGCCGCGGCGCCCTGGTTGGTCAACGTCGGGGCGATGACGGAGGTGATGTCGATTGGCTTCGGGTTCGCGCCCGTGTTGGCGGGGATGCCGATCTGGCCGTAATTGTTCTGGCCCCAGGCGTAGGTCCGTCCGGTGACGACGTTGTAGGCGTAGATCGACCGGTGCGCCGCCGCGACCTGGACCGACGGGCCGCCGGTAGTGGGCGATGTCGGGATGGTGAGGACGTGAGTGGGCACGCCCGTGTGAATCGTGGTGCCGTCGCCGACCGCACCGTACTTGTTGAAGCCCCAACAATAGACGTTGCCTTGGGCGTCCGCCGCGACCACGGTCGGTCCTTGGGAATCGAACGAGACGATGGGCGGCAGGCCCTTCACCATGGTCGGTGTCGTGTGCGCGCCGTCGTGAATATCGACCGTGCCGTCGCCCAGCTCGCCGAACTCGTTGCGACCCCACTCCCAGAGGTGACCGTCCTGGTCGAGCGCGATGCCGTTGCGGCCCCCCGCGACGATGGACTTGATCGGCGGCAGACCGGTCACCTGCACGGGCTTGTAGGAGTGCGCGTGGCGGATCGCCGGGCTCGGGCCGTTCGGACCAAGCTCGCCGTGAAAGTTTTGCCCCCAACTCCACACCGTCCCGTCGTTCTTCAGCGCGAGACTGAAATTGTCGCCGGCGGCCAGCTGCTTGACGTCCGAGACGCGGGGGACGACCTTCGGCGTGTAGAGGTATTTCTCGCCGTCGATCAGCGGCGTGAGCGCCGATATGGCCGGGCGCTGGGTATCCGGGTGGTGGGAGAGCGTCTTCAGCCAGGACAGAGGGTTGATCGGCGCGTGCGGGCTGCGCCCGGCCTGGCCGAACTGATTGTTGCCCCACGCCATGACCTTGCCGTTGGAGAGCAGGACGAGACCCGCTTTGAGGCCATCGGCCAGCTGCACGATCGTCACGTCGGGCGGCAGGTTGAGCTTGATCTCGGCGGGGCGCGTCGATTGCGCGATGAATGGGTCGCCGGTGCCGAGCTGGTCGCGCTTGTTGCTTCCCCAGGCGTAGGCATGGCGCCCGTCGGCCGAGATGGCCCAGCAGGAGCCCATTCCGCTGCCCACCTGCCCCATGGGACCCGGCAGTTCCACCTGTACGGGAGTCGAGGAATAGTCGTACTTCCCGCTGCGGCCGTCTGCTAGCTGGCCCTGGCCGTCGGAGCCCATCACGAAGACGGAACCGGCGCTATTTAAGTAGATCGTCTGGAACATCCCTGGCGACATCTGGATCGCCGGCGTCGGCGTTGCGGCCTCCACAGTTGTGAGGTTCGACTCGGGAAATATTTTTGAATTGTTGAAAGAGCCAGACTGTCCGAGAGTTATTTCTTTCGAAACATCACGCACGGATGGGCCTTTCCTCACCGCCGAAGCCGGACACGTTCGTCACGCGACGAAAGCGTCCATTCCATTTGAACCAGACGAAAGCCCGCGTCATGATGACGGCCATCGCGGCGAAAATACACTCGAATGCAGGCCGAAGGCCTATGACGAAAGCACTACGACGTTGATAGCATAGCGGCGCGCTCGACATGGTTGAGCTGTACGGCGAGCCGGGCCGTGCTTCTAGAACGGCTTTTGCACTTTCGCAACCAAGACGAGCCGCTGTCGGACGCTGCGCTTCCTTTGCGGAAGGCCTGTGGCTTCGGCGATGCAGGCGATGCGAAGGCGCGACAAATCGGGCGCAAGCCATTATGGACTGGCGGCACGCGCCGAAAGCGCCCGTTTGTCCCAAGCTACGAGGCCGAAATGTTTCCCAAGCCCGTCCAGGATCTTCGCCCGAATACCTACGCCTACGAATCCTCGCCGATGGTGAAGCCGACCGGCTTCCGCGAGTACGATGCGCGCTGGCTGTTCGAGAAGGAGATCAACCTGATGGGCGTGCAGGCGCTGGGGCTCGGCCTCGGCACGCTCATCCACGAGATGGGCGTGAAGCCCGAACTGGTGACCGGGCACGACTTCCGCTCCTACTCGTCTTCGATCAAGAACGCGCTGATCATGGGTCTGATGGCCGCCGGCATCAGGGTGCACGACATCGGGCTCGCCTTGTCGCCGATGGCGTATTTCGCGCAGTTCGCGCTCGACGTGCCGGCCGTCGCGATGGTGACCGCTTCGCACAACGACAACGGCTGGACGGGCGTGAAGATGGGCGTGCAGCGCCCGGTCACGTTCGGGCCGGAGGAGATGGGCCGGCTGCGCGATATCGTGCTCGCCGGCGCGTACGCCTATCGCGACGGCGGCTCCTACGTCTTCGAGAACGACTTTCCGTCGGTCTATCTGAAGGACCTCACGGACCGGCCGAAACTGAAGCGCAAGCTCAAGGTGGTGGCGGCCTGCGGCAACGGCACGGCCGGCGCGTTCGCGCCCCAGCTGCTCGAGGCGCTCGGCTGCGAGGTCGTGCCGCTCGACACCGAGCTCGACTTCACCTTCCCGCGCTACAACCCCAATCCCGAGGACATGGAGATGCTGCATGCCATGGCCGCGGCCGTGAAGGAGAGCGGCGCCGACGTGGGCCTCGGCTTCGACGGCGACGGCGACCGCTGCGGCGTCGTCGACAACCACGGCGAGGAGATTTTCGCCGACAAGATCGGCGTGATGCTGGCGCGCGATCTGTCGTCGCTCCATCCCGGCGCCACGTTCGTCGTCGACGTGAAGTCGACAGGTCTTTTCTCGACCGATCCCGTTCTCCTGAAGAACGGTGTGAAGGCCGACTATTGGAAGACCGGCCACTCCTACATCAAGCGGCGCGTCAGCGATCTCAAGGCGCTGGCCGGCTTCGAGAAGTCGGGCCATTTCTTCTTCAACGCGCCGGTCGGTCGCGGCTACGACGACGGGCTCGTCACGGCGATCGCCGTCCTCGACATGCTCGACCGCAATCCGACGAAGACGATGGCCGACCTCTACGCCGACCTACCGAAGACCTGGGGCTCGCCGACGATGTCGCCGCATTGCGGCGACGAGGTGAAGTACGGCGTCATCGACAACGTGACGAAGCGCATCCAGGCGATGCGCGAGCAGGGCGAGCCGATCATCGGCCAGAAGATCCGCGACGTGACGACGGTCAACGGCGTGCGCGTGACGGCCGAGGACGGCACCTGGGGGCTGGTGCGCGCGTCTTCGAACAAGCCCGAGCTCGTCGTCGTCGTCGAGAGCCCGGTGTCGGAGGCCAACATGCGGGCGATGTTCGCCGCCGTCGACGGGATCCTGCGGCAGAACCCCGAGGTCGGCGCCTACAACCAGACGATCTGAGCGCGCCGGCTCAGTGCGGCGACATCAGCCCCGGCTGCGTCGGGGCGGCGGCGCCGGAGAGACGCTGGTTGTGCGACTGCGCCTGCGTCGCGACGGCGCTGAGATACTTGTCGTCGTCGCCGAGGCGCTCGACCGGCTGGCACTTCGGCGCGCAGCTGTAGGACTGCCGCTCCATGCCGCGCTGGACGACGAGCGCGTCGCTCGAGTTGATCACCTGGATCGTCGATTCCGCGAGCGGGTTGCCCGACGAGTCCAGCGCGATGAAATTGGTCACGCCGAACGCCTTCGGCGTCAGCACCATCAGGCCCTTCTGCTTCAAGAGCGTCACGTCGGCGACCGTCGAATTGCCGATGATCAGCGTGTCGGTGCCGGCGGGGATCTTCACCAGGCGCGCCTGATCGACCACGCCGACGATGACGGAGCCGTCGGCTCGTGCGGACGCCGGTGCCGTGCAGGCGAGCGCCGTCGCCAGTCCGAGAATGGCCGCGGCCACCCCGATTGCTTCCTTGAGAGCCGGTCCTGATCCACGCATCGCACACCCGTCACGCTGAACGCACGCTCGCGATGAAAGGCCGGAATGGTAAAGGATCGCTGAACGAGGACTTCAGCCTATTGCACGTAAGACTTTGGAATGATGGTCTGCATACATGCATGTAAGTGAGAAAGACTGTTAACCATGCCGCGGTTGCCGTAACGGGAGCTGGAAACGCAGTCCCGACCTTAACCACATCGCAAGACATGGACTGTAGCTTTCGGATCATTCCAGCGCGGCTTCCCAAACGGAACTGGCTGGGGTCCTCGAAGTGAAATGCAGGAAGCCACCCCTATGAAGAACCTCTTCAGCCGTTTCGCTGCCGATCAGTCCGGCGCGACCGCCATCGAGTACGGCCTGATCGCCGGCCTCATCTCCGTCGTCATCATCACCGCCATCACGACGCTGGGCACCAAGCTCAACGCCAAGTTCACCACGATCGGCAACGCGCTGACCTAAGCCGCCGCTCAAGGCTGATACGAAACAAGCGGCCCCGCTCGAGCGGGGCTGCTTTTTTTGTGCGCGGTGACGACGGCATCGGCAAGATCGCCGATGGTAAGGATCGCGTAAACGTCTTGTGCCAGTCTGTTGTCGAAGAATGCTTCGTGCAAGGTTGACCCGCCGATGCTCCAGGCTGTGACGCTGCTTTTCTTTCCCGTGCTGATGGCGTTCGCGGCGCTGTCCGATCTCTTCACGATGACGATCTCGAACCGCATCTCGATCGCCCTCGTCGCGGTCTTCGTGCCGTTCGCCTATCTCGTCGGCCTTTCCGGTCAGGAAATCCTGATTCATCTCGCCTGCGGTGCGGGCGTGCTCGTCCTCACGTTCGGGATGTTTGCCTTCGGATGGATCGGCGGCGGCGACGCCAAGCTCGCCGCGGCGACCGCGGTGTGGATCGGCTGGCAGCATCTCGGCGAGTACGGGATCTACTCGACCTTCCTCGGCGGCCTGCTCACGATCCTCATCCTGGCGATGCGCGGTCTCCCGATCCCGCTCTTCGCGCAGCGCTACGCCTGGCTCGCGCGTCTGCACGACGAGCATTCCGGCGTCCCGTACGGCATCGCGCTGGCGATCGCCGGACTGCTGATCTACCCGGATACCGGCGTCTGGAGCGCCGCCTCGCTCGCCTGAAGGCGCTGACCAAAACGATACGACTTGTCAGGCTTCGTTAACCATAAGTTGACCTTTCGCTGGTCAACTTGATCGCGCGTCAGAGAGGCGCGCGCTCGGTTCGAAGCCATGAAATCTGCCCGTCTGCTGGTCCTCCTCGTCGCTGTCGTCGCGGGCCTCGGCGCGGCCTACATGCTGATGGGCAACAAGGAGCCGCCGCCGGCGCCGGTCACGGTCGTCGCGCCGCCGCCGGTCGTCACCGACAACGTCCTCGTCGCCACCCACGACCTCGCTGCCGGCGCGGCTCTCGCCACTGCCGACGTGCGCTGGCAGTCGTGGCCGAAGGCGCAGATCCCGCCCGGCGCGGTCCAGCAGAGCCTCCAGCCCAACGCGGTGGCGGATCTGAAGGGCATGGTCGTCCGCTCGGAGATGCTCGCCGGGGATCCGGTGCGTCGCGAACGCCTCTCCAAGGATGCCGGCTTCATGTCCGCGGTGCTGCCCAGCGGCTCGCGCGCCGTGGCGATCGACCTCGCCGACCAGGGCAAGTCGGCCGCCGGCGGCTTCATCCTGCCCAACGACCGCGTCGACGTGATCCGCATCTTCCATCCGGACGATGCGCCCGGCGCCTTCGCGAGCGAGACGATCCTGACCAACGTCCGCGTGCTCGCCGTCGGCCAGGCGGTACAGGACAAGGCGGGCGAGCGCACCGTCATCGGCGGGACCGCGACCCTCGAATTGACGCCGGAGCAGGCCGAGAAGGTGGTGCTCGCGCAGCGCACCGGTCAGCTCACCTTGACGCTGCGCAGCGTCGCCGACGCCGGCAAGGCCGATAAGACGGCCGACGCACCGCAGACGATGACGATCATCCGCTTCGGCAACACCAGCCAATCGCGGGTGCACTGATGCACGACGGTCCGACCAACGAAAGATTTGCCATGACCACGTCGCGTCGCCCCTCGCGTCCGAGATCGATCGCTTCGTCGACTCTTCGACTGCTGCTCGCCGGCGTGGTGGGCCTCGCGTCGACGACGACAGGTATCGCACGTCCGCGGTTGAGCTCGATGCAGGCGGGCACCAACGATGGCGCGCGCCGCATCACCATGGGCGTCGGCAAGTCGACGATCATCGACCTGCCCGAGGACGCGGCCGAGATCTTCGTGGCCAACCCGGCGGTCGCCAACGCCGTCGTGCGCACCGCGCGAAAGATCTACCTGATCGGCACGGGCTCCGGGCAGACGTCGCTCTTCGCGCTCGACAAGAAGGGCAACGAGATCGCCTCGTTCGAGATCAGCATTGGTCGCGACATCGGTGAACTCTCTCAGATCCTCCGCGTCGCGCTTCCGACGTCGACCATCCAGACCCGGACGATCAACGATACGATCATCCTGACCGGCGCCGTCGACTCCGCGGAGGACTCGCAGCGCGCCGTCGACATCGCCAAGGGATTCGCCAAGCAGGTCGGCGCCACCGGCGCCGCCGCGACCGATGGACTCGTTATCAACTCGCTGACGATCCGCGGCCGCGACCAGGTGATGCTGAAGGTCACCATCTCGGAGATGCGTCGCGACATCGCCAAGCAGCTCGGCATCACCTCGTCGAGCTGGGGCGCTCTGACCCAATACAACCCCTTCGCCATCAACGGCGCGCTGTCCGCCAATACGTCGAGCAACTTCTTTCCGGGCACCGCCACACCCGTCCCGGGCACCAGCGGCCTCAATCTCAACAGCGGCAGCGGCCTTCTCGCGACGCTCCAGGCGTTCGAGCGCTACGGGGTCACGCGAACCCTCGCGGAGCCGACGGTCACCGCGGTCTCGGGCGAGGCGGCGCACTTCACGGTCGGCGGCGAATTCCCCTATTCGACGGGCCTGATCTGCTCCGGGACGGCGGTGGGCACCAGCACCTCGGCGAGCTCGTCCTCCTCGACCTGCAGCGCCGGCGCGGGTTTCAAGCCTTACGGCATCACCCTCAACTTCGAGCCGGTCGTCCTGTCGGAAGGCCGCATCCTGCTCCACCTGGCGACCGAGGTCACGGACCTCGACTTCACCAAGGGCGTCATCATCGGCGGCGCGCCGACGCCGGGCCTGATCGTGCGCAAGAACGACACGACGATCGAGCTTCCGTCGGGCGGCTCGATCGCCACCGCCGGCCTGATCCGGCAGCAGTCGCAGCAGGTCATCAACGGCCTGCCGGGCCTCCTGAACATCCCGATCCTGGGCACGCTGTTCCGCTCGCGCGACTACCAGAAGAACGAGACCGAGCTGATCGTCATCGTCACGCCGATCATCGTGAAGCCGGTCGCGCCGACCGCGCTGGCGCGCCCCGACGACGGCTTCACCGATGCCAGCGATCCGCAGGCTTGGCTGCTCGGGCGCATGAACCGTCTCTACGCGCAGCCGACAAATCCGCAGGCGATCAAGGACTATCGCGGTCCGCGCGTCGGCTTCATCCAGGACTGAACCATGGCCCGCTCTCTCGCATCACGGCCGACCCTGGCGGCGCTTCTGCTCCTGGCGATACCGCTCGCCGGCTGCACCACCGATCGGATCGTGCCGTCCGGCATCGCGCTCGACGATTATCGCGCCCGTCATCCGATCGTCATCGCGCAGGCGCGCACCTCGATCGACGTGTTCCCGTCGATGGGTCAAAGCCAGCTCGACACCCACACCGCAAAACAGGTCTTCGCCTTCGCGGAACAATACCGCGACACGGGGCAGGGGCCGATCCTGATCCTCGTGCCGCGCGGGCCCGGCCTCGCGTCGCGTCAGCGGATCGTCGCCGACATCCGCCGCGCGCTCGTCGCGGGCGGCGCTTCGGGCGGCGTGCAGGTCTCGAGCTATCCGATCGCCGATCCCGCGCTTGCCTCGCCGGTGCGGCTGTCGTTCGCCGGCGTCAAGGCAAAGGAGGTCAACCAGTGCGGCCAGTGGCCGCGCGATCTCGGCTCCGGCTCCAGCATCGACGGTTGGGAGAACGAACCCTATTGGAACCTCGGCTGCGCCTCGCAGCAGATGCTCGCCGCGCAGACGTCGGACCCCCGCGACCTCGTCTCGCCGCGCGGCGAGGAGCAGCCCGACACCGAGATCCGAAATCGCGGGATCACATCGGTGCGCGCCGGCTCCGATCCGAACACGGGCTGGGCGGTGAGAAATTCCAACATCGGCTCGGTAGGGTCTAACTGATGGCCGGCACCGCGGACATGGATCTGGAGCTGATCGCGCCGGTCCCGCGCATTTCTGTGCAGGCCTTTTGCGAGACGCCGGAGGTCGCCCAGGTCATGCAGGCGGCCTTCGCCGACCGCCGCATGGAGCGGGCGCATTCGAAGCACGGAATGGGCGGCGCCACGGCGGCCGTCGAGGCGTTCCGCCACGCCCCGACCCCCAACGTCATCGTCATCGAGAGCACAGCGGAGCGCTCCGAGCTGATCGATGCGCTCGACATGCTGGCCGAATATTGCGATTCCGGCACCAAAGTCATCGTCGTCGGCCGCGTCAACGACATCATGCTCTATCGCGAGCTGATGGCGCGCGGCGTCAGCGACTATCTCGTCTGGCCGTTCACCGCGCTCGAATTCGTCCGCGTGATCTCCCGCATCTACAGCGCCGCGACGGCCGAGCCATTGGGCAAGATCATCGCCGTGATGGGTGTCAAGGGCGGCGTCGGCGCCTCCGTCGTCGCGCACAATCTCGCCTTCACCATCGCACGCGACCTGCACGTCCAGACCGTGGTCGTCGACATGGATCTGGCGTTCGGCACCGCCGGGCTCGATTTCAACCAGGACCCGCCGCAGGGCATCGCCGAGGCGGTGTTCGCGCCGGAACGTCTCGATGCGAACCTCCTCGACCGCCTGATGTCGCGCTGCTCGGACAGGCTCAGCCTGCTCGCGGCGCCGGCGACGCTCGATCGCCTCTACGATTTCGCCGAGACCGACTTCGATCACCTGATCGACCTGCTGCGCGCCTCGACGCCGTGCATCGTGCTCGACGTGCCGCATGTCTGGACCGCATGGGCGCGCCGCGCCCTCGTCGCCGCCGACGAGATCGTGCTCGTCGCCGCCCCGGACCTCGCCAACCTGCGCAACACCAAGAGCATGGTCGACACGCTGCGCGCGGCGCGGCCGCACGACGCGTTGCCGCGACTGGTGATGAACGGCGTCGGCATGCCGCGCCGCCCAGAGATCGGGCTCGCCGACTTCGCCAAGGCGGTCGAGGTGCAAACGGACGTCGTCATCCCGTTCGAGCCGAAGCTGTTCGGTACCGCCGCCAACAACGGACAGATGATCGTCGAGGTCGAAGCTTCGCACAAAGTGACCGAGATTTTTTCCCAGCTGGCCCGCGCGGTGAGCGGGAAGAGCGAAATCAGGCGACCGTCTAGAAACATACTTAAGCCTTTCATGACTAAGCTCGCGCGAAAAAAGGCGTCGTAACGGAAAGGGCAGGCTCGCCCGGCGCCGTTCGACCGATCGGAGACGAGCATGTTCGGTAAGCGTGCGATTGCGACTTCTGTCGCGGAAGACAAGCCGCGGGCGCCGATAGCCGTGACCCCGAAGATCCCGGCGGTCGCAGCCAAGATCGTCGACCATTCGAAGCCGACGGCCCCGATCCAGGCGGAGCCTGCGCGCTCCGAAGAATATTACATCACCAAGAGCATGATCTTCGGCGCCTTGATCGAGGCGATCGACCTTTCGCAGCTTTCGCGCCTCGACCCGACGTCAGCCCGCGACGAAATCCGCGACATCGTCCAGGAGATCATCTCGATCAAGAACGTCGTGATGTCGATCGCCGAGCAGGACGATCTGCTGAACGACATCTGCAACGACGTCCTCGGCTACGGACCTCTCGAGCCGCTGCTGGCGCGCGACGACATCGCCGACATCATGGTCAACGGCGCCATGCGCACCTTCATCGAAGTCGGCGGCAAGATTCAGCTGACCAATATCCGCTTCCGCGACAACGCGCAGCTCATGAACATCTGCCAGCGCATCGTCAGCCAGGTCGGCCGTCGCGTCGACGAAGCCTCGCCGATCTGCGACGCGCGCCTCGCCGACGGTTCGCGCGTCAATGTCATCGCGCCGCCGCTGGCCATCGACGGGCCGGCGCTCACCATCCGAAAGTTCCGCAAGGACAAGCTGACGCTCGATCAGCTGCGGTCGTTCGGCGCCATCTCGCCCGAGGGCGCCGAGATCCTCAAGATCATCGGCAAGGTCCGCTGCAACGTCGTCATCTCCGGCGGTACGGGCTCCGGCAAGACGACCTTGCTCAACTGCTTGACCAACTACATCGAGGACGACGAGCGCGTCATCACCTGCGAGGACGCGGCGGAACTGCAGCTGCAGCAGGCGCATGTGGTGCGCCTCGAGACGCGGCCGCCGAACCTCGAGGGCTCCGGCGCGGTGACGATGCGCGACCTCGTCAAGAACTGCCTGCGCATGCGGCCCGAGCGGATCATCGTCGGCGAGGTGCGCGGACCTGAAGCCTTCGACCTGCTGCAGGCCATGAACACCGGTCACGACGGCTCGATGGGCACGCTGCACGCCAACTCGCCGCGCGAAGCCCTGTCGCGTCTCGAGTCGATGATCACGATGGGCGGCTTCTCGCTGCCGTCGAAGACCATCCGCGAAATGATCGTCTCGTCCGTCGACGTCATCATCCAGGCCGCGCGTCTGCGCGACGGCTCGCGCCGCATCACCCACATCACCGAGGTCATGGGGCTCGAGGGCGACGTCGTCATCACGCAGGACATCATGCTCTACGAGCTGACCGGCGAGGACGCGGCGGGGCGGCTGAAGGGCCGGCATCGCTCGACGGGCGTCGGCCGTCCCCGCTTCTGGGAGCGCGCCCGCTACTTCGGCGAGGAGGTGCGGCTCGCCGCCGCGCTCGATGCGTCCGAAGTGAAGGACGCCGCGTAGCTCGTTTTCAGGCTCGAGGAAGGCTCGCTTGGACATTCATCAGCTTCTGCTCCCGTTGCTCGCCATGGCCGCCGTCGGCGGTGGCGTCTGGGCGCTCGCCTATCCGTTGCTCGTCGGCGATTCGCAGGCCGAGAAACGCAAGGCGGCGCTGAAGGCGCGAACGCCGGCGCAGCTCGCCAACCGCGTCAACGATGCCGCCAAGCGGCGCAAGGCGGTCGCGGAAAGCCTGAAGGAACTCGACGCGCGCACGCGCAGCAAGAAGATCACGATCGAGACGAAGCTGCTGCAGGCTGGCCTCGCCTGGACCAAGGGAAAATACTACATCGTGTCGGTCGTCGCCGGCGTGGTGGCGGCGGCGATCACGCTGATCCTGAGCGGCAGCCTTGCGATGAGCGCCGGTGCACTTCTCGTCGGCGGTCTCGGGCTGCCGGCGTGGATCGTCAAGTACAAGCGCAACAGCCGGCTGAAGAAATTCTTGCAGGAGTTTCCAAGCGCCGTCGATATCATCGTGCGCGGCATCAAAGCCGGCATTCCGCTCGGCGACTGCCTCCGCAACATCGCCAACGAGGCGGCGGAGCCGGTGAAGACCGAGTTCCGGCTGATCGTCGAGGCGCAGCAGATGGGCCTCTCGATCCCGGAGGCGGTCGAGCGCATCATCGAGCGCGTGCCGCTGCCGGAGGCCAACTTCTTCTCGATCGTCATCACCATCCAGGCCAAGGCCGGCGGCAACCTGGCGGAGGCGCTCGCCAACCTCTCAAACGTGCTGCGCGACCGCAAGAAGATGAAGGGCAAGATAAAGTCGATGTCGTCGGAGGCGAAAGCGTCGGCCGGCATCATCGGCGCCCTGCCGCCCGTCGTCGCCATCCTCGTCTACGTCACCAGCCCGGCCTACATCTCGCTGCTCTTCACCACGTCGACCGGGCACATGGTGCTCGCCGGATGCGCCTTCTGGATGAGCTGCGGCATCTTCATCATGAAGAAGATGATCAACTTCGACATGTAGTGTGGGATCAACCTGATGACGTTCGATCAATTCGAGGATCCGCACAACATCGGCGCCGCGCTGGTCGCCATCGCGACCTTCGCGACGGTGCTGACGGTCGCCTTGCCGCTGGTCTCGACCGACAAGCTCGACAAGCGGATGCGCTCCGTCGCCTCGGAGCGCGAGCGCATCCGGGCGCGCGAGCGCGAGAAGCTCAACACGAGTGCGAAGGGCCTGCGCTACGAGCAGAAGGCCTACATGAAGCAGATCGTCGAGCGCTTCAACTTGCAGAGCTGGCTCGGCACGGACAAGGCCAAGGACCAGATGCTGATGGCCGGGTTCCGGGGCGCGCAGGCCGAGGTCGCGTTCCTCTTCTTCCGCCTGGTGTCGCCGGCGTGCTTCCTGGTGCTCGGCGCGCTGTACATCTTCGGGATCGCCAACTTCACCTGGCCTCTCACCTTGAAGATCGCCGCGGTCATCGGTTGCGCCTATTTCGGCATCAAGGCGCCGGAGCTGTTCATCGCCAACACGATCAAGAAGCGCCAGAAATCGGTCGCCCGCGCGTTCCCCGACGCCATGGACCTTCTGTTGATCTGCGTCGAATCCGGCATGTCGATCGAGCAGGCCTTCCGCAGGGTGAGCCAGGAGATCGGCCTGCAGTCGATCCCGCTTGCGGAGGAACTCACGCTGACCACCGCCGAGCTGTCGTTCCTGCCGGAGCGACGGACCGCCTACGAAAACTTCGCCAAGCGGACCGGCATCGAATCGACCAAGCAGATCGTCACCGTGCTCACCCAGGCCGAGAAATACGGCACGCCGCTCGGCCACGCGCTGCGCGTGCTGGGCCAGGAGAGCCGCGACGCGCGCCTGATGCTCGCCGAGCAGAAGGCGGCGGCGCTGCCGCCCAAGCTCACTGTGCCGATGATCATCTTCTTTCTGCCGGTGCTGTTCGCCGTCATCATGACGCCGGCGGCCATCCAGATCGCCGGGCTCTGACTTGTCGGATCACTGCTCGATGTCGCTCGACGCGGTGCGCACCGGCGCCGCCGCGGTGCGTCGCGCCACGTGGGTGGCGCTTCTCGCCTGCGACCATTGCGGGGAGCCGGCGATCGTCTGTTTCAGCTGCGCGACATTCTCGGCGGCGTCGATCGGCGTCATGTCGCGACGCGACACCTGCTCGGCGTCGGCGTACTTGCCCTCGAGCGACAGCACGAGCGCGAGGTTCTGGCGGATGCGGGAATCCGCGGAGGGCTGGTCGGCGGCCAGCCGCAGCGCCTTCTCGGCTTGCGGCATCTTCTGTTCGAGCGCGTAGGACAGGCCGAGGTTCGACAGCACGTCGGGCTGGTCCGGCACGATCTTCAGTGCCGCCGAGTAATAGTTCTGCGCCGACGCGTGATCGCCCATCTGGTCGGCCACCGATCCCTGCGCGGAGAGCACGCTCCAGCTCGGGCGGTCGGGCGTGTGCGCGCGCTCCAGCACGCCGGCGGCCTCTTGCAGGCGACCGGCATCGGCGAGCGCCTTGCCGTAGGCGGCGAGCACCGGCATGTCGCGCGGGTTCTTCACCGCGAGACCCTGCAGGACGGCGACGGCCTGGGCGTGCTGGCCGAGACCGCGCAGCGCCTGCGCGTAGTGCAGGGCGGTCGTACGGTTCTCGGGGTCCTTGGCGTAAAGCGGCTCGAGCGTCTCGGCGTAGGTCCGCAGGGCGATCTGGTCGCTCTGCGGCGGCGGCGGGCGCGAGGCGATCGGATCCGACACCGAGGCCAGGGGAGAGTTGCACCCGCCGAGGGCGACCACCAGCAGGAGAACGGGGGCGGCGCGGCGACGTCGCGATGAGGATGCGGGACGGAACATGCGGTGCGCCTCGGTCGGGGCCGGGTTGAACGGCCTGGACGAAGCAATAAAAGGTTAACGCTAACGAAGGCTTAACAGGCGTATCAATCTGGGGCGGTCGCCGAGGGGACCAAGATGCTGATCGACCACGACGCGACGGGGCCTGCCGGGGATGCCGTGCCGATTTTCGGTGTGACGCCGAACACTGTCGCGTCGGCGCTCGCCGGCGTGTCGGCCGTCGCGGCGGGCTACGCCGGCGCCTGTCGCTTCAAGGGCGAGGTCGGCGACGTGTTCCTGGCACCGGGCGAGACGGGCGCGCTCGCGGCCGTGCTCGTCGGCACCGGTGAGGGCGCCTCCCGCGAGCCCTTCGCGACGGGCAAGCTGCCCTCGCGGCTGCCGCCCGGCGATTACGCGCTGGCGGACGGCTTCGACAACCGTGCGCTCGCCACGCTCGCGTTCGAGCTCGGCGCCTACAAATTCACGCGCTTCCGCAAGGCGGCCGACAAGGGCCTCGTGCGCCTGCGCGTCCCGGCCGGCGTCGACGGCGCCCGGATCCGGCTGATCGCCGACGCGATCGCCAGAGGTCGCGATCTCATCAACCGGCCGACGAACGACCTCGGGCCCGACGCGCTCGAGGCGGCGGCGCGCGAACTTGCAGAGGCACACGGCGCGCGCGTCGACGCGATCCGCGGCGACGATCTCCTGCGGGACAATTTCCCGATGATCCATGCCGTCGGGCGCGCCGCCGCCGAGGCGCCGCGACTGGTCGACATGACCTGGGGCGATCCCGCCGCGCCCAAGATCACGCTCGTCGGCAAGGGCGTCACCTTCGATACCGGCGGCCTCGACATCAAGCCGAGCTCGGGCATGCTTTTGATGAAGAAGGACATGGGCGGCGCCGCGACGGCGCTTTCGCTCGCCGCGATGATCATGGGCGCGAACCTTCCCATACGTCTGCGCGTGCTGCTGCCGATCGTCGAGAACGCGATCGCCGGCAACGCCTTCCGGCCGGGCGACGTGCTGACGAGCCGCAAGGGCCTGACCGTCGAGGTCGGCAATACCGATGCGGAAGGTCGGCTCATCCTCGCCGATGCGCTGGCGCTGGCCGACGAGGAGGCACCGGACCTGCTGCTCGACTTCGCGACCCTCACCGGCGCCGCGCGCGTCGCTCTCGGGCCGGACCTGCCGCCCTATTACACGACGAGCGACGCGTTCGCCGCCGAGGTCGAGGCGCATGGTCGCGAGACCAACGATCCCGGCTGGCGGATGCCGCTCTGGTACCCTTACGACAAGCTGCTGAAGAGCAAGATCGCCGACCTCAACAACGTGTCGGGCGGCACCTTCGCCGGCTCGGTGACGGCCGCCCTGTTCCTGCGCCGCTTCGTCGGCGCCGCGACGACCTGGGCGCATTTCGACGTCTACGGCTGGACGCCGTCGGCCAAGCCCGGCCGTCCCGAGGGCGGCGAGGTCCTGATGGCGCATTGCATTTTCGCGATCCTGGAGTCGCGCTACGGCGGAGGTGCCGCGTGAGCGCGTTCGACCCGCGGCTGACGCCGGCACGCGGCGACATCGCCGCGGCGGCGTTGCGCGGACAGGTCGTGGCCGAGCGCTTCGTCGAGGGCGAGCGGTTCACGGTGGTGCGCGAAGTCGCCGATCTGAAACGCGCGCCGCGGCCGGACGCGCCGCTCGATACCCAGCTGCTCTTCGGCGAAGCCGTAACGCTTTACGACGAGGACGACGGCTGGGCCTGGGTGCAGGCCGCGCGCGACGGCTACGTCGGCTACGTCGCCACGAGTGCGCTGGTGCGCGGCGGCACGGCGCCGACGCATCGCGTCGTCGTCGAGCGCACGTTTGTCTATCCCGCCGCCGATATGAAGACGCCGGTCCTCGGCGCGATCCCGCTCGGCGGCGAAGTCGTCGTGTCCGCAAACGTCGGCGCCTTCAGCCGGCTGGCCGGCCACGGCTTCGTCTTCACCGCGCATCTGGCGCCGTGTGCTGACGTGCTTCTCGATTTCGTGACCGTTGCGGAAGGCCTGACCGGTACGCCGTATCTATGGGGCGGCAAAACGTCGCTCGGCATCGACTGCTCCGGCCTCGTTCAGGTCACGACCGCCGTCGCGGGAGCCAGTCTTCCGCGCGATACCGATCTCCAGGCCGCTGTCGGCGACGCATTGTCTTTTGACAAAAGCCTGTCGCAGCTGCGTCGCGGCGATCTCGTGTTCTGGAGGGGGCACGTCGGCATGATGCGCGATGCGGCGACGCTGCTGCACGCCAATGCGCATCATATGCTGGTCGCCAGCGAGCCGCTGCAGCTTGCGCGCGAGCGCATCCTGGCGGCGAGCGGCAGCGACATCACGACGATCCGACGCCTCAACATCGCGTGATCGCGCGAACATGGATTGGAATACATCTTTTTTCTTTACGGCCAAGCTATTGCGTCGCCTTGTCTTGACCGCGATTGTCACCTACCTGCGATTTATCGAACGCGGCCGAAAGTTTGGTCTCGCACATCGTTTGATGGCTGTGAAACTCCACAAAACTTTTTGCCTAGCTCGAGCTGTGCGGCTGCGCAGCTTCTTCTTCACGACTTGAGGACTGCCGATATGGCGACTGGGACTGTCAAATGGTTTAATGCCGAAAAGGGCTACGGCTTCATCCAGCCCGACGAAGGCGGCAAGGACGTCTTCGTGCATGTGAGCGCGGTCGAGCAGGCCGGCCTGCGTTACCTGCAGGAAGGCCAGAAGATCTCTTACGAAGTGGTGCCGGATCGGCGCACCGGCAAATCGGCAGCGACGAACCTCCAGGCGGCCTAAGCCGTCATTGCAACTTTCGGTTATTGTTTCCGAGGCCTCGACGGCGACGTCGAGGCCTTTCTTTTGCGGCCTCATCGCGGCGAGATGGGTCCGCCGATCGGCGCGAGTGTGTCCTTTTGGCCACGCTCCCTCGAATAGTCACGCTTGACGGTTGAAGCCGGAAACCGGAGCCGCGGTTCGGCGTTCATGACATGATGTCGCGGCCCATCGCCGCCACAGCCGTTCATGCGGAAGGATGGCGTACCGTGCTCGAGTCGTGTGCCAGCGATGATCGTGCGCTGCGGTTCGCCACCATTCCCGTCGCCGCGACAAAAGGTGACTCCCCGGACGACGCGACCGGCCAAGTCGCTCGGCACGATCATTTTTCGATATCCAGTCATGCGGATCGTTTGGCTGCGTGCAGGCTCCATTCAGGCTAACCCACCTAACCTCGCAACACGAGCGACGAACAAAGGAGATGAACGCAATGCGTATCGCCCAGATTGCGCCCCTCGCAGAGGCCGTGCCGCCAAAGCTTTACGGCGGGACGGAGCGCGTGGTCTCCTGGCTGACCGAGGAGCTTGTCGCTCTGGGTCATGACGTTACGCTGTTCGCCACCGGCGACTCCCGTACCTCCGCAAAGCTCGTTCCCGGCTGCGACGTCGGCCTTCGCCTCAAGCAGGTGAAGGATCACACCGCCAGCAATCTCGTGATGCTCGACAACGTCCGCCGCCGCGCCGACGAGTTCGACATCATCCACGCCCACATCGATCTTCTGCCGATGTCGCTGTTCCAGGACATGGCGCACAAGACCATCTCGACGATGCATGGTCGCCTCGACGTGCCGGACTTCATGCCCGTCTACGAAGCCTATTCGCACATGCCGCTGATCTCGATCTCGAACAAGCAGCGCGAGCCGATGACGGCGCCGGTCAACTGGCTCGATACCGTCTACCACGGCCTGCCGGCGCAGGTGTGCCCGTTCAAGCCGCAAGGCGGCGACTATCTCGCCTTCCTCGGTCGCATCGCGCCGGAGAAGCGGCCCGATCGCGCCATCGAGATCGCCAAGCGGGCCGGCGTGAAGCTCAAGATCGCCGCCAAGGTCGACGACGCCGACCGGAAATATTTCGAGCGCGAGATCGAGCCGCTGCTCGACCATCCGCTGATCGAGTTCATCGGCGAGATCGACGAATCGCAGAAGTGCGATTTCGTCGGCAACGCTCTGGCGCTGCTCTTCCCCATCGATTGGCTGGAGCCGTTCGGCCTCGTCATGATCGAGTCGATGTCGGCGGGCACGCCGGTCATCGCCTGGCGCAACGGCTCGGTGCCGGAGGTGATGAGCGGCGGCGGTGGCTACATCGTCGACTCGATCGATGAGGCGGTGGCCGCAGTCGGCCGCGTCAAGTCGCTCGATCGCGCGGAGGTCCGTCGCTACTTCGAATCGCGCTTCACCTCGACGCACATGGCGCAGAACTATGTCGCGGCCTACGAGAAGCTGATCGCGCAGTCGGCGATGCCCCCGCGCCAGCCGAAGTTGCACGTGGTCCGCACGCCGCAGCCGCTGGTCGGGCACGAACTCGTCGCGGCCGAATAGCAGGCCAGTACGAATTGGTTTGAAGAGAATGCCCCGCCAAACGCGGGGCATTCTACTATGGGCTGAACCTTAGAAGAGACGGACGCCGAACGGCCCGACGTGCACGCCCAGACGCGGCGCGTAATAGGGACGATAATAGCCGTAGGGCCGGTAGTAGCGATAATAGCCGACGTGCCAGCAGCGACGCCAGTTGCACACGACACGCGCCTTCTCGACCGACGGCGTTGTCGTCGCAAACGTCGC
>CAZZZM010000004.1:6648-15824 GCA_964658465.1 uncultured Nakamurella sp. | reverse complement strand
AAAGCACAGGCGGCGCGTACATGAGGCCGCCGCGCGTCCATAGGTCATTGAGGCCGCGCTTGATCTTCAGCGGCGAGCCCTGGCCGAGGTTGCGATCGAAGACGTCGCCGTAATTGCCGACGAATTTGATGATCCGGTAGGCCCAGTCGGCCGTCAGCCCGAGGCCCTGCGCGAAATTCCCCTCGACGCCGAGCAGCCGGCGGATGCGTGGGTTGTCGCCTTTGATCACCGTGTCGACGTTGGCTTGCGAGACGCCCATCTCTTCCGCGTCGATCATCGCGATCAGCGTCCAGCGCACGATCTCGAACCATCGATCGTCGCCCTGGCGCACCGCGGGGCCCAGCGGCTCCTTCGAGATGATCTCCGGCAAGATGATGCTGTCGTCGGGATGCGCCAGCCTGGCACGCAAGCCGAAGAGCGCGGAGGCGTCGGTCGTCACCGCACCGCATTTGCCGGCAGCGTAGCTCGCCTCAGCCTCGTTGGCCGGCAGCACCTTCGGCTTGTAGGGGAGGCCGCGCTGGCGAAAGTAGTCGGCGAGATTGAGCTCGGTCGTCGTGTCCTGGGCGACGCAGATCTGGTCGCTCGGCAGGGCGAGCGCCGATGTCACCTTCAGATCGCGGCGGACCAGGAATCCCTGGCCGTCGTGATAGGCGATGCCGGCGAACAGCAGGTGGTGCGAGGTCTCGCGGGACAGCGTCCAGGTCGTGGTCCGCTCGAGGATGTCGATGGCCCCGGTCTCGATCGCCTGAAAACGCTTGACCGTCGGCACGTCGATGAAGTCGACCTTGTCGGGATCGCCGAAGATCGCGGCCGCGACCGCGCGACAGAAGTCGACCTCGAACCCCGACCAGTGCCCGCTGTCGTCGACCTCGCCGAAGCCTTCGAGCTGGGAGCTGGTGCCGCACCGCAGCTTTCCGCGCGCCTTGACGGCGTCGAGCGTCTTGCCGTCGGCCGGAGCGGTGGTCGCATCGGCTGGTCCGTCGGCGGCGGCCGGGGGCAGGGACGATGGGAGCTGGAGGGCGAGCCCGATCAAGATCGCCGCGACCGATCTCCTCAATGCCCCTCGCTCCGTTCGGACGTCACGACCGCGTTATTGCCGCCGATCGATCGGTGAAGGCGGCCGGCCTGTCAAGGCGCCCGGCGCGTCGGCGCGGATCGCGGCGTCGGCGTGCTTAATCGGGGTCGGGTTCGCGACTGGGTTGCAGCTGCGCGTAATGACGTTTCAGCTTCTCCCAGTCGCGTTCGGCGCGGGTCTCCCTCACGAAGCGCAGCCCTTTCGGGGTCAGCTTGCGGAACAGGAAGAAGCCCGGCGCGTCGGGCCCGGGGCCGTCGATGTACTCGAAGTCGAGCAACGTCGCGAGGCCGGCTTCGATCTCGGCGGGGTCGCGCTCGAGCGACTCCGATTCGAGCTCCGCCGAGACGACGATCACCGAGCGTGGCGACGTCTGGTATTCCTCCAGCGTCAGGAGAAGCTCGCGCATGAGCTCGACGTCATGGTCCACGTTCGCGAGGCTCGCTGGCTCGGAGCCTGGCGGCTCCCAAGCGCCGAACGTGACAAATCGGCGGCGCCTTGTCGACCTCGCCGAATTTCAGTGCGTGCGATGCTTGTTGCGGAAGTAGGTCGCCGCGTCGATGCGGCTGCCGTTCGGGAAGGCGCAAACGGCATGGCTGGCGCCGTTCGGCAGCGGTTCGACCGTCACCGTCGCGCCGTTCCGGACGCAGAGCACGCTCGCGGGATCGGCCGGCGCCGGCGCCGCGGCGACAGGCGTGAGAGCGCCGGCCGCGAGGCCGAGCAGGAGGAGGGCCTTCAAAGCCGCCGAGCCGATCGTCATGGGTGCATGTCTGGCGCCGGACGGCCCTGGGCGCAAGGTCGCTGCGCGCGAGGACGCGACAAGCGCAGACGATCGCGTTAAACGCGGCGCTCGTCACGCCCCGAAGGACCGATGCCAGACCTCCTCCTCGAGCTCTTCAGCGAAGAGATCCCTGCCCGCATGCAGGCGCAGGCCGCCGACGACCTGAAGCGCCTCGTCGCCGACGCGCTCGCCGCCAGAGGCCTGTTTTCGGCCGGCGGCGCCGCCTTCGCGACCCCGCGGCGGCTGGCGCTGCACCTCGCCGACCTGCCGGCGGCGCAGCCCGACACGCGCGAGGAGCGCAAGGGGCCGAAGGTCGGCGCGCCCGAGGCGGCGATCGCCGGGTTCCTGAAGAGTGCCGGCCTCGCCTCGCTCGACGAGGCCAAGGTGCAGTCCGATCCCAAGAAGGGCGACTTCTATGTCGCCGTGATCGAGCGGGCGGGGCGGCCGACGATCGAGGTGCTGGCGGAGATCCTGCCGCAGATCGTCGAGAGCTTCCCGTGGCCGAAATCGATGCGCTGGGGCGCGGCCTCCGCCGCGGGGGCGAGCCTGCGCTGGGTGCGCCCGCTGCATTCGATCGTCGCCACCTTCGGTCCGGAGACCGAGGAGCCAGAGATCGTGCCGTTCGAGGTCGGCGGCATCCGCGCCGGCAACACGACGCGCGGCCACCGCTTCATGGCGCCCGGCGCCTTCGCCGTGCGCCGCTTCGACGACTACGTGCCGGCCTTGGAGCGCGCGAAGGTGGTGCTCGATCCGGCGCGGCGGCGCGACATCATCCTGCACGACGCCAAGACCCTCGCCATGGCGCAGGGTCTCGAGCTGATCGAGGACGACGGCCTGCTCGCCGAGGTCGCCGGCCTGGTGGAATGGCCGGTCGTGCTGATGGGCGAGTTCGAGCCGGAGTTCCTCGACATCCCCGCGGAGGTGATCCGCGCGACGATCCGCGCCAACCAGAAGTGCTTCGTGCTTCGTGACGCCGGCGGCGAAAAGCTCGCCAATCGCTTCGTGCTCGTGTCGAACATCGAAGCCAGCGACGGCGGCGCCGAGATCGCTCGCGGCAACGCCAAGGTCGTGCGTGCGCGTCTTTCGGATGCGCGCTTCTTCTGGGAGAGCGACCTCGCGGTGAAGCTCGACGAGCGGGTGAAGAAGCTCGATCAGATCGTCTTCCACGCCAAGCTCGGCACGCAGGGCGAGCGCGTCGCGCGGCTGGAGCATCTCGCCGCCGATCTCGCCGCGCTGATCGAGGCCGATCCCAAGCAGGCGGCGCGCGCGGCGCATCTCTGCAAGGCCGACCTCGTCACCGAGATGGTCGGCGAGTTCCCCGAGTTGCAGGGCCTGATGGGCCGCTATTACGCCGCCCGGCAGGACGAGCCGCCGGCGGTCGCCGCGGCCTGCGAGGAACATTACAAGCCGCAGGGCCCGTCCGATCGCGTGCCGACCGCCCCCGTGTCGATCGCCGTGGCACTCGCCGACAAGCTCGACACGCTCGTCGGCTTCTGGGCGATCGACGAGAAGCCGACGGGCTCGAAGGACCCTTATGCGCTGCGCCGCGCCGCACTCGGCGTCATCCGCCTGATCCTCGAAAACGAGCTGCGCCTGCCGATCCTGACCATCGGCGCCGAGGCGCTGCTGCGCAATCCGAAACTCAAGGACTGGCCCGAGGCGGACAAACGCTCGCTGCTCGTCTCGCTGCTCGGTTTCTTCGCCGAGCGGCTGAAGGTCTATCTGCGCGACACCAAGGCGCGGCACGATCTCATCGACGCGGTGTTCGGCGGCCCGGGCTCCGACGATTTCGTGCTCGTCGTGCGCCGCGTGCGCGCGCTCGGCGCCTTCCTTGGAAGCGACGAAGGCGCCAACCTGCTCGCCGGCTACCGCCGCGCCGCCAATATCGTGAAGGCCGAGTCCAAGAAGGCGCCCGAGGAGGCCGCGCGTTACGCCGAGCCCTACGAGGTCGCGCTGCTTGCCGAGCCGGCCGAGACGGCGCTCGCCGACCGCCTCGCCAAGGCGACGCCGGAGGCGTCGGCCGCCGTCCAGCGCGAGGACTTCGAGGAGGCGATGCGCGTGCTCTCGACGCTGCGCGCGCCGCTCGACGCCTTCTTCGACGACGTCACCGTCAACGCCGACGATCCCGCGCTGCGCCTCAATCGCCTGCGCCTGCTCGACGGTTTTCGCGGCGCCGTGCACGCGGTGGCGGACTTCTCGCGCATCGGGGGATGACGCCGCTTTAGACCGACCGCCGACCGATCACTCGATCTCTTCGCCGTCGTCGGCGAGACCGACGCTGGCGATGCCGTCGATGTCGCTCAGCGCGGCGATGAGATGCGAGGGCGGCCGCTTGCCCTTCACCTGCAGGCCGAGCGTCACGCGGCCACGGTCGCCGTCCTCGTGCTCGATGTCGACGTGCTCGATCGCGAAACGCAGGCGCGTCGCGGTGACGAGGATCGCCCGCAGCAGGCCGCGCCCGTCGGCATAGGCGATCCGCAGGGTCGAGGTCGTGCGGCCCTGGCGCGGCAGCCGCTCGATGATCTTCGGGAACACGAACATGATGACGACGTGCAGCAGCATCGTCGCGATCGCCAGCAGCGGCAGGCCGGCGCCGCAGGCCATGCCGATCGCCGCCGTGAGCCAGACGGAGGCCGCGGTGGTGAGGCCCCGCACCGCATCGCGGCGCATGAAGATGACGCCGCCGCCGATGAAGCCGATGCCGGAGACGATCTGCGCGGCGACGCGCGAGGGATCGAGCACGACGCGGCCTTCGGCCAGCACGTTGTCGAAGCCGTACTTCGAGATCAGCATGAAGAGGCACGCGGAGACGCCGACGAGCGTATAGGTGCGCAGCCCCGCCGCCTTCTGCCGCATCTCGCGCTCGAGCCCGATCAGCGCCGATAGGACCAGCGAAAGGCCGAGCTCCTCGAGCTGGAGCAGGCCCTGTCCGGTGAGATCGAAGAGACCGTGCGGCACGTCGCGCGACGAGCCTCAGCGCGCCGGCAGGAAGGTGCGGGTGCGCCCCGGCCTGTCCGTGCCCGGCGGCAGCGCGATGCCGAGATGACGGCGGTGATGCACGTAGCGGCGGACGCGCACGTAGTGGCGGTGATGGTGGCGGTGCGGGCCGGTCAGCGCATGGATCGCCCCGTCCCCGTCGAGATCGGCCGCGCGCGCGACGGCCGGCGTCGCGATAAAGAGAACGGCGAGGAAGGTCGAAACGAGGCGCATGGTCGGCTCCGATGGCGCAGACAAACGGCATCCGCCGCTGCCAGGTTGCGTCAGCGCTTCGATCACACCCGCGGGATCACGTCGACCTGGACGTCGACGTCCTGCTCGCGCGAGCCGAGGATGATGCCGGCGACGGGGGAGATGTCGGCGTAGTCGCGGCCGCGCGCGAGGATGATGTGGTCGTTGCCGATCATGATGTCGTTGGTCGGGTCGAGGCCGATCCAGCCGGCCTCCTCGCCGCACCAGATCGCCACCCAGGCGTGGGTCGCGTCCGCACCCTCGAGCCGCGGCTTGCCCTCCGGCGGGATGGTGCGGATGTAGCCGGACACGTAGCCGGCCGGCAGACCGAGCCCGCGCAGGCCCGAGATCATGATGTGCGCGAAATCCTGGCAGACGCCGTGGCGCTTCTGGAACGCCTCGGACAGCGGCGTCGAGACGATCGTCGCCTTGGGATCGTAGCGGAACTCGGTGCGGATGCGGTGCATCAGCTCGCGGGCTCCGGCGAGCACCGGCCGCCCCGGCGTGAAGCTCATCCGCGCGTAATCCGTCGCCGGCAGGTAGTGGGGGACGAAACGGCTCGGATGCAGGTAGTGCGCGGGGGCATCGCGGTCGAGCGAGCGCGACGCGAAGGCGGCGGCGCGCACGGCCTCCCAGGGCGGCGTGGTCGCTTCGGCCGGCGGCGGCTCGCGCTCGATCTCGACGGTGGTGCGCGTCGAGACGACGAGCGTCTTGTGCGCGGTCTCGATCTGCATCTGCGTCACGCGATTGCCGAAGAAGCAGACGCGTTCGCTGGTCAGGTCGGGCGCCGGGTCGATGTCGATCCGGCTGGCGAAGACGATCTGCCCCGCCTCCTCGCGCGGCAGCAGCCGCAGCGCGCAATTCGAGTAGGTGACGAAGGAACCGTACTCGTAGGTCGTGATGTGGCGGATGTCGTAGATCATGCCGAGCTTATCACGCGAGCCCCACCGCCTTGTCGGCCTTCACGGCATTGGGGCCGTGCAGGAAGTAGCGGGCGGCGATCGCTTCGGCGAGCGAGAGCAGGCGCTGCTCGAACCCGAGGATCGCGTCGTTGTCGAGGTCGGCGGCGACCGCCGTCGTCAGGTCGGCATGCAGTTGCAGCGCGATGCGGCGCGGCACCTCGAGCATCCCGTCCTCGTTCAGCTGCGGCAGGTTGCCGAGATGCTCCGAGAGCCGCTCCACCTGGAAGGCGACCGAGCGCGGGTTGTAGGTGTCGAGGATCGCCATGTCGCGCACGAGCTCCAGCGAGACGCCGACGAGATAGCGCGAGCGATAGGTGATCTGCGAGTCGATGAGCTCGAGCAGGGTGGAGAGCCCGTCGGCGAAGCCGTCGGGGCAGGCGAGGCGGCGCGCGAAGCGGCAGGTATTGATCGCCCGCTCGACGCGACGCCCCATGTCGAGCAGATGCCAGCCGGCGCCGCGGTTCATGTTCTCCTGCGCGAGCCCGGCGATCGCGACGAGGCGGCGCAGCGACGTGTCGACGATCTCGCCGACGTCGGCCTCGGTCAGCGGCGCGAGCTGGTCGCGCTTCAAACCTTCGTAGGCGTCCTCGATGTTGCGCCAGGTGTCGGTGGAGAGGCGCTCGCGGATGAAGGAGGCGGCGCGCCGCGCGTCCTCGACAAGCGCGAACGCCGAACCGAATTCCTCCGTGGCGAACAGCGCGACGGCGGCGAGCGCCGTGCCGCCGAGATCGGGCGAACGTTCCTCGGGCAGCGCGCCGATGCGGTCGAGCAGCACCTCGAGCCGGCCCATCGTCCATTTGGCATCCGACAGCGGCGTCGCGGATTCGATCATCCGGCCGACGAAGGCGCGGGTGACGCGCAGGACCGTCTCGGCGCGCTCGAGATAGCGGCCGAACCAGAACAGATTGTCGGCGGCGCGCGAGGGCAGGTTGCCGAGGATGCGGCGGATCTTCACGCGGCCTTCCTGCGGCAGCAGCGTCGTGTGGGCGACCGGCGAATCGCCGAGCACCCAGACGTCGGCGGACTGCGTCTCGGCGCCCATCGTGACGGCGCGCGCGTCGAGCCGGCGCGACACGCGGCAGAAGCCACCGGGCATCACCACCCAGCCGTGCGGCGTGCGCGCCGCGAAGACGCGCAGCGTGAACGGACGCGGCTGCAGCTGGCCGTCGACCCAGACCGGCGTCGTCGACAGCTTGACGATCTCCTGGCCGACCCAGTCGACGCCGCGTGCGTCGATCGCCGCGCGGAGCGCGTCCTTGTCGCTGGGCGACATGTTGGCGCCGATGACGGATTGGCCGAGGTCGCCGCCGGGTACCGAATTGCCGTAGGCGCCGCGCAGCGTCAGCCCGTCGAGCCGCGACAACACCGTCTGGCGATCGCCGTCGCGCCCGCACCACCAGGTCGCGATGTTGGGGAGCTTCAGGCTCTCGCCCGTCAGATACCGGCAGATGCTCGGCATGAAGCTCATCATGACGGGCGATTCGACGACGCCGGCGCCGAGCGCGTTGGCGACGACGACGCGGCCGCCGCGCAGCACGTCGAGCAGGCCCGGCACGCCGAGCCGCGAGCGGGCGTTGAGCTCCAGCGGGTCGGCGAAGTCGGAATCGATGCGGCGCAGCACGACATCGGCGCGCTTCAGCCCGGCGATGGTGCGCACGTGCAGGTCGCCGTCGCGGACGGTGAGATCGGCGCCCTCGACGAGCTGGAGGCCGAGGTAGCGCGCGAGATAGGCCTGCTCGAAATAGGTCTCGTTGTAGGGGCCCGGAGTCAGCAGGCAGATGCGCGGATCGGAACGTTCGGCGTTCGCCGCGAGCCCCTGGCGGAACGCGTCGAAGAACGGCGCGAGACGCTCGACATTCATGTCGCGGTAAAGGTGCGGGAAGGTGCGCGAGAGCACCAGGCGGTTGGCGAGCGCGTAGCCGGCACCGGACGGCGCCTGCGCGCGATCGGAGAGCACCCACCAGCGCCCGTCCGGGCCCCGCCCGAGATCGACGGCGTAGAGGTGCAGGTAATGCTGGCCCTTGCCGAGCACGCCGGCGAGCGGCTGCAGATAGTCGGAGGCGCCGGCGATCGCCACGGCCGGCAGCACGCCGTCCTCGACGAGCCGGCCCGATCCGTAGACGTCCTGCAGCACGTCTTCGAGAAGGTCGGCGCGCTGGATCACGCCGGCGGCGATGGCGCTCCAGTCCTGGGCGCCCAGCAGCAACGGCAGATGCGCGATCGGCCACGGCGTCTCGCTCTTGTCGCCGTAGGCGCGGTAGGACACGCCGCTGTCGCGGATGTGCCGGTCGGCGGTGGAGAAACGCCGCTCGATCTCGCCCTGGCCGAGCTCGATGAGGCGCCGGATGAAGGTGAGCCACGCCGCGCGCGGACGCCCCTCGGGATCGATGAACTCGTCGGGGACGCCGGGCAGCGGGCGATAGCGCGCAACCGTCTCGTCGAGCTGGGAGAAGCCCGGTAGCTCGGTCCTGATCGCCTGCGCCCCCGTCATGCGAGCCCTTTGCTAATGCAGCTTGCGGCGCAGGTCGAGGGTCAGAGGGAACTCGAGGCTGGAAGGTTCGTCCGCCACCTCGAATTCTCCCGGGGTGTGGCCGAAGGTTTCGAAGCGGGCAAGCCGTCGCGCCTCCGCTTCGAAGGCGTTGATCGGGAACGTATCGTAGTTGCGGCCGCCGGGATGAATCACGTGATAGACGCAGCCGCCGAGCGAGCGCTTCGACCAGGAATCGTAGAGATCGAACGTCAGCGGCGCGTCGACCTCGAGCGTCGGATGCAGGCCTTCCGGCGGCTTCCACGCCTTGAAGCGCACGCCGGCGACGGCCTGGCCTGATGCGCCGGTCGGCGTCATCGGCAGCGGCCGGCCGTTGCAGGTGACGCGGTGGCGCCCCGGCACGAAGCCGTCCACCTTGATTTGCAGCCGCTCCATCGAGGAATCGACATAGCGCACCGTGCCGCCGGCCGAGCCGCTCTCGCCCAGCACGTGCCACGGCTCGAGCGCCTGGCGGATCTCCATCTGCGCGCCGCCCACATGCACGATGCCGACGGCCGGAAAGCGGAACTCGAATTGTGCGGCGAACCAGCTCGGATCGAAGGCGTAGCCGGCGCGACCGAGGTCGCCGAGCACGTTCTGGAAATC
>CAZZZM010000004.1:1923-6548 GCA_964658465.1 uncultured Nakamurella sp. | reverse complement strand
GAGCGGTGGGTGTTTCCGGTGACGTCGGTGAGGATGTTGCGGAACAAACGATCGACGAGCCACAGCGGGCAGCTCTCGCCCGGCTTTGGCGCCTTCGGGTTGGGGACCTGGCTGAGCGCGATCTCGAGCTCGTAGAGTCCGTCGTGACGGGCCTCGTCGATCCGCGGCGCCTGGCTCGTCGGCCCGATGTAGAGCCCCGAGAACAAGTAGGAGAGCGCCGGATGGCGCTGCCAGTAGAGCACGAAGCTCTTGAGCAGGTCGGGGCGGCGCAGGAACGGCGAGTCGGCCGGCGTCGTGCCGCCCATGACGACATGGTTGCCGCCGCCGGTGCCGGTGTGGCGGCCGTCGGTCATGAACTTGTCGGCGCCGAGCCGGCACTGGCGCGCGTCCTCGTAGATGCCGGTGGTGATCGCCACCGCCTCGCGCCAGCTCTTGGCCGGATGCACGTTGACCTCGATCACGCCGGGGTCGGGCGTCACCTTGATCAAGTCGAGGCGCGGATCGATCGGCGGTCCGTAGCCCTCGATATGCACCGGCGTCGCGTTCTCGGCAGCCGTGCGCTCGACCGCCTCGAGCAGCTCGAGATAATCCTCGAGCTTCTTGGTCGGCGGCATGAACACGCAGACGACGCCGTCGCGCGGCTCGACCGAGATCGCCGTGCGCACCGCGCCGGAGACGAGGTCGTCGGTGCGGTCGGGGTTCTGGTCGAGCGGCTCGAGCCCGTGCTCCTCGCGCTCGCGGACGCCTTCGGCCGCGGCGGTGTCGATCGCGTCGACCTCGGGCACGCCCGACTCCGGCATGCCCGTAGGCCCATGGTCCGGCAAGGGATCGCGCTCGGCGATCGGGTCCGGATCGTTGACGAAGGGGTAGGCCGACGGCGGCACGTGCGGCAGCGAGTCGAGCGGCAGGCGGAAGCCGACCGGCGAGTCGCCGGGCGTCAGGAACAGCTCGCCGCGGCGGAACTGCCAGCGCTCGCTCGCCCAGCGCGGCTGCACGACCGGCTTGGCGTTCCAGCTCTGCACCGGCAGCACGAAGCCGGTCGGCTCCGACAGCCCCTGCGAGAAGGTGCGCACCATCCGGCTGCGCGCCTCCGCGTCGTTGATCTTCGGGTCGAGCACCGAGACGTTGGGCGGCAGCTGCGCTTCCTTGCCGACCCAGGCCACCGTGTCCTCGTAGGCGGGCAGCACGTTGCGCGGGGGCAGGCCGAGGTTACGGGCGATGCCTTCGGCGATCGCCGCCGCCTTCTTGCGCGCGGTGGCGACGATCTCGGGGGACGTCGGCGCCTTCGCGTGCTCCTCCGCGCTCTTCGTCGTGTCGACGACGGCGATCAGCGAGGGGTCGTGCCAGATCGGCTTGCCGTCGCGGCGCCAGTACAGCGCGAACGCCCAGCGCGGCAGCGATTCGCCCGGGTACCACTTGCCCTGGCCGTAATGCAGCACGCCGCCCGGCGCGAAGCGATCGCGCAGCCTGCGGATCAGCTTGTCGGCGAAGACGCGCTTGGTCTCGCCGACCGCGTTGATCCGCCATTCCAGCGCCTCGAAATCGTCGATCGAGACGAAGGTCGGCTCGCCGCCCATCGTCAGGCGGACGTCCTGCGCGGCGAGGTCCTCGTCGACCTTCTCGCCCAGCCGGTCGAGCTTCTGCCACGACGCGTCCGAGAACGGCGCCGAGATGCGCGGCGCCTCGGCGAGGCGCGCGACCTTCATGTCGAAGGCGAACTCGCCGCCGGTCGGCTCGACGAGGCCGGAGATCGGCGCCGAGGAGCGATAGTGCGGCGTCGCGCAGACCGGCAGATGGCCCTCGCCGCAGAACAGGCCGGAGGTGGCGTCGAGCCCGAGCCAGCCGGCGCCGGGGATGTACACCTCGGCCCAGGCGTGCAGGTCGGTGAAGTCCTTGCGCGTCCCTTTCGGCCCCTCGACGGGATCGATGTCGGGCACGAGCTGGATCAGGTAGCCGGAGACGAACCGCGCGGCGAGGCCGATGTGGCGGGCGAGATGGACGAGCAGCCAGGCCGAGTCGCGGCAGGAGCCGGCGCGGCGCGTCAGCGTCTCCTCCGGGGTCTGCACGCCGGCCTCCATGCGCACCTCGTAGCGGATCGCCTGCGCCAGGCCGCTGTTCAAGGCGATGAGGTACTCGACGGTCCGCAGTCGCTCCTGCGGCAGGGCGGCGAGATAGGCGTCGAAGGCGGCGCCCTGCGGCTCGACGGCGAGATAAGGTGCCAGCTCGGCGTGCAGCTCTGCCGGATAGGCGAATGGGCAGTTCTCGGCGTAGGGCTCGGTGAAGAAGTCGAACGGGTTGAAGACCGCCAGCTCGGCGACGAAGTCGACCTCGATCTTGAACTCGCGCGTCTTCTCCGGGAAGACGAGGCGTGCCAGCCAGTTGCCGAACGGGTCCTGCTGCCAATTGATGAAATGGTTGGCCGGCGTCACCTTGAGCGAATAGCTCGGCACGTTGGTCCGGCAATGCGGCGCGGGACGCAATCTGATCGTCTGCGGCCCGAGCGAGATGGGCTTGTCGTAGGTGTAGTGCGTGAGGTGCGTGACGCCGGCAGAGATCGCCAAGGGGCTCGGGCTCGCGTTTGTTGGGAGGGGGCCGCGGAGACTTAGGCTCCGCAGCGAGTGCAGGCAACGTTCATGCCTGTCTTTCTGCGCAACGGGAGCTTGCTGCATCCGCATCGGCTCGGATAAGCGCTGCGGCCATGGTCTCGCCCCTCGCTCCCGCCACCGTCCCCGACATGCCGCCGCTCGACGGCGTGCGCTTCGCGACCGGCGCCGCCGGGATCCGCTACAAGGGCCGCACCGACGTCCTGCTGGCGCTGTTCGACAAGGGCACGCAGGTCGCCGGCGTGTTCACCACCTCGAAATGTCCCTCGGCACCTGTCGACTGGTGCCGCAGCCGTCTGGCGCAGGGCAAGGCGCGGGCGCTGCTCGTCAATTCCGGCAATGCCAACGCCTTCACCGGCAAGACGGGCGCCCAAGCGGCGGCCTTCTCCGCACGGCTCGCCGCGGCGGCGACCGGCGTGCCCGAGAAGCAGATCTTCCTCGCCTCGACCGGCGTCATCGGCGAGCCGCTCGACGCCACGAAATTCGACGGCGTGTTGGAGGGGCTGGCCGAGGCGGCGACCCCCGAGGGGATCGGCGAGGCCGCCAAGGCGATCATGACCACCGACACTTTTCCGAAGCTCGCGACCGCCGAGGCCGAGATCGACGGGGTGAGCGTCCGGATCAACGGCATCGCCAAGGGCGCCGGCATGATCGCGCCGGACATGGCGACGATGCTGGCGTTCGTCTTCACCGATGCGCCGATCGCCGCGCCGGCGTTGCAGGCGATGCTGTCGAAGGGCGTGAAGACGAGCTTCAACGCGATCACCGTCGACAGCGACACCTCGACGTCCGACACGCTGCTCCTCTTCGCCACCGGCGCCGCCGCGGCGCGCGGCGCCCCGACGATCGCCACGGCCGCCGACCGCCGGCTGAAGAGCTTCAAGTCGGCGCTCGGGGCGGTGCTCCTCGATCTCGCCCACCAGGTGGTCAAGGACGGCGAGGGCGCGCGCAAGTTCATCGAGGTGGCCGTCGAGGGCGCCGAGAGCGACCGTGCGGCCAAGACCATCGCGATGTCGATCGCCAACTCGCCGCTGGTGAAGACCGCCGTCGCCGGCGAGGACGCCAATTGGGGCCGCGTCGTCATGGCGGTCGGCAAGGCCGGCGAGAAGGCCGATCGCGACAAGCTCGCCATCTGGTTCGGCGGCACCCGCGTCGCCCACAAGGGTCTGCGCGACCCCGCCTACGACGAGGGCCAGGTCTCCGAGCTGATGCGGGCCCCGCACGTGCCGATCAAGGTCGACCTCGGCCTCGGCAGGGGCAAGGCGACGGTGTGGACCTGCGACCTGACCAAGGAATATATCGCGATCAACGGCGACTACCGCTCGTGAAGCTCGTGCTCGTCGTCGCGGCGGCGCTGGTCGACGGCGACGGGCGCGTGCTGGTGAGCCAGCGCCCCGAGGGCAAGCAACTCGCCGGTCTGTGGGAATTCCCCGGCGGGAAGGTCGAGCCCGGCGAGGGGCTGGAGGCGGCGCTGATCCGCGAGCTCGCCGAAGAGCTCGGCATCGCCGTCGAGGCGGCCTGCCTGGCGCCGCTGACCTTTGCCAGCCACACCTATCCCGACATGCACCTGCTGATGCCGCTGTATGTGTGCCGACGCTGGAGCGGCATCGCGCAGTCGCGCGAGGGCCAGTCGTTGAAATGGGTCCGGCCGCGCGACCTGCGCCAGCTCGCGATGCCCCCGGCCGACGCGCCGCTGATTCCCTTCCTGGAAGACCTGCTCGGCTGACCGGCCACGCAGGCGCCGATCGTTTGAAACGCCAACAAAATCAGTGCTGAAAGAAACGATGACAAAGCGCGGAACAAATTGTGTCTTTTTATGGTTCTAGGAGGAAATGACCTGCCCTGGGCATGGTGACAGACAAAGGTACGCCGTGGAGGCGTGAAGAATATGAGCAGGCTGAACGAACGCAGAAACATCGTGGGCCGCGCTGCGCGGGAGCGGCTGGAGACCCCGAACTCGGTGGGCTACCGCCCCGGCATGACGTCCTACAGCATGATCGGCCGAAAGCTGGGCTCGCTCTA
>CAZZZM010000004.1:0-1823 GCA_964658465.1 uncultured Nakamurella sp. | reverse complement strand
GTCTGCACGACGACGCGGGTGCCGGTCGCGATATGCGGCGGCACCATGATGCGAGCGCCGTTCGACAGTTTCGCCGGCTTGTAGGACGACGAGGCGGTCTGGCCCTTCATCGCCGGCTCGGTCTCGACGATCTCGAGGGTGACGCGGGGCGGAAGCTGGATGCCGACGGGCGTGCCGTTGAACATCGAGAGCACGCAGACCATGCCTTCCTGCAGGTAGACCGCCTGGTTGCCGAGCACCTCGTCCGGCACGACGACCTGGTCGTAGCTCTCCTGGTTCATGAACGTGTAGCCGTCGGAATCCTGGTAGAGATACGAGAAGTTCGAATCCTCGACGAAGGCGCGCTCGACCTGCTCGGTCGTCTTGTAGCGGTCGGTCGTCTTCACGCCGTCGGAGAGCCGGCGCATGTCGATCTGCGTCGTCGGCGTGCCCTTGCCGGGATGGAAGCTCTCGGCGGTGAGCACGACATAGAGCTGGCCGTCCTCGCGCTCGATGATGTTGCCCTTGCGGATGGAACTGGCGATGACTTTCACGGGCGAGCCCTTATAGAAACGGGGAAGGAGAGGGCGTCGCCCACGCTCGTGCCCTCGGGCGCGATGGCTGGTGGGCACGCGTCGCGCCTTCGCTAGCCGTGTTCCGCGTCCCTTTTCAAGCGAAATCACCGATGATGCGACCTTCGCCCTGGTGGCGACCGGACGTCTTTTCCGCCCGCAAGCCGGCGCTCGCCGCGCGCGGCCGACTCGCCGCCGCGATCCGCGCGGACTTTCTGGCAGCGGGCCTCGTCGAGGTGGAGACGCCCGCGCTGCAGGTGTCGCCCGGCAACGAGACCCACATCTCCGCCTTCGCCACGGTCGCGCTCGGCGAGGCGCCGCAGCCGATGTACCTGCAGTCGTCGCCGGAATTCGCCTGCAAGAAGCTGCTGGCGGCTGGCGCCGGGGATCTCTTCACCTTCGCCCACGCCTATCGCAATCGCGAGCGCGGTCGTTTGCACCACCCCGAGTTCACGATGCTGGAATGGTACCGCGTCGGGGTCGGACCTTCCCTTTCCCTGCTGATGGACGATTGCCGGCGCATCCTGCGCCGCGCGGCCGAGATCGCGGCGGGCGGGCTGCTGCGCCACCGCGATGCCAGCGCCGAGGCCGCCGCCGAGCCGGAGGTGCTCACGGTCGCCGAGGCGTTCCGCCGCCACGCCGGCCTCGATCTCGAGGCGCTGCTGCCCGGCACGCCCGACGCCTTCGCCCGCCTCGCCGAGGCGACACGCGCCCGCGGCCTGCGCGTCGCCGGCGACGACACCTGGTCCGATCTCTTCAGCAAGCTGGTGTCGGCGCAGGTCGAGCCGCACCTCGGGCACGGCCGCGCGACCTTCCTGACGCGCTATCCAGCGAGCGAGGCGGCCCTGGCGCGGCTTTGTCCGGACGATGACCGCTTCGCCGATCGTTTCGAGCTCTACGCCTGCGGCGTCGAGCTGGCGAACGCCTTCCACGAGCTGTCCGATCCGGCCGAGCAGCGCCGCCGCTTTGTCGCGGCCGAGGCGGAGCGGGCACGCATCTACGGCGAGACCTATCCGGTCGACGAGGATTTCTTGGTCGCGCTCGAGATCATGCCCGAGGCGTGCGGCATTGCGCTCGGCTTCGACCGCCTCGTCATGCTGGCGACCGGCGCCGCGCATATCGAGGACGTGCTGTGGGCGCCGGTGGCATGAGGGCGAGGCTGCAACGCACCCCTTCTCCCGCAGGCGGGAGAAGGAGAACGTGTTGCGGAGATGCCTATGACGTTGCGTTCCGCCGAGGATCTCGTCGCAGCTGGTCTCGTCGCGCCGGTCC
>CAZZZM010000003.1:26334-34328 GCA_964658465.1 uncultured Nakamurella sp. | reverse complement strand
CTTCGCCGATCTCGCCTCGATGCGTCATCGACTGACCGCCGCGCCGGACATGTGGCTCGCCGCGACGGGCGCGGCACTGACGGCGATCCTCGCGGCCGTCGCTGCCTTCGAGCTCGACCTGCCGGACCGGTCGCCGCGCTGGGCGCTGCTGCCGCTCCCGGCATTGGCGCTGTGGCTCGGCGCCAGCGGCCTCGGCTGCGCGCGCGGTCTGCTTCCCGGCGTTCCGCCGGTGACGCCGATGCACTCGACGCATTGCTTCGCGTTCATCATCGGCTTCTCGGTGCCGCTGTCCGCGCTGATCCTGTTCATGCTGCGGCGCGGCTACAGCCTGACACCCTCGCTGACCGGAATGTGCGCCGGGCTCGCGGTGGCCGCCGCGGCCGCAAGCCTGCTCAACTTCTTCCACCCCTACGATATCGCCGCGCTCGACCTGGCCGCCCATGTGACGGCCGTCGCGATCGTCGTCGGCGTGACGAGAGCGGTGGCGCGACGAAATCTGGGGTGACGGCCGCGGTTCTAAGCCCCCACGCTGCCGCGTGACATCGATTTCACGAGGACGCGAAGCGAGTTTCTCACCTGCAAGTCGGGGATGGCGCGGAAATCCGCCAGCAGCTCGAGGCCCTCGTCGAGCAGGAAGTTGTCCTCTGTCGTTTCGTCGATGGTCTCTTCGGAGGAGAGGGCGGCACTATCGGTCGGGAATGCGACGATCTCGGCCATAAGAATACCTTTCCGCTAAAGCTCGGAATTATTCACGCATGGCGCGAAATTGCAAACCGCTCACGACAGCACGCCAGGGCGACATCGTCGGGACAGCGGGGGTTTCGGCCCGATCATCTGCCTCTGATGAAGCCGAGGATGTCCTTGACATGGTCCATCGTCACGCGTGCCAGACTTCGCGCGCGGTCGGCGCCGTCGGCGAGGATCGCGTCGATCGTCGCCGGGTCCGCCGTCAGCCGTTTCATCTCGCCGCCGATCGGGGCCAGGGTCTCGACCGCGCGCTCCACCAGGGCGCCCTTGAACGTCGAGAAATTGGCGTTGCCGTACTCGCGGAGCACCTCGGCCTTGGTCGTGCGACCGAGCGCTGCGAAGATCCCGACCAAATTGTCCGCCTCCGGGCGCCCGGCGAGGCCGGCGATCTCGGAGGGCAGCGGCTCCGGGTCGGTCTTGGCCTTGCGGATCTTCGAGGCGATCTGATCGGCGTCATCGGTGAGGTTGATGCGCGAATTGTCGGACGCGTCCGACTTCGACATCTTCTTGGCGCCGTCGCGCAGGCTCATCACCCGCGTCGCCGGCCCCTGGATCAGCGGCTCCGGCAACGGAAAGAACCCGCCTGCCTCGCCGACACCCAAATCGTGCGACGCGATCGACCCGGCGAAGTCGAGGTTGAATTTCTGGGCGATGTCGCGCGCCAGCTCGAGATGCTGTTTCTGGTCCTCCCCGACCGGCACGTGGGTCGCGCGATAGGCCAGAATGTCGGCCGCCATCAGTGCGGGATACGCGTAGAGCCCGATCGAGGCCTGCTCGCGGTCCTTGCCGGCCTTCTCCTTGAACTGCGTCATGCGGTTCAGCCAACCGATCCGGGCGACGCAATTGAACACCCAGGCGAGCTCCGCATGCTCGGACACCTGGCTCTGGTTGAAGACGATGTGCTTCTTCGCGTCGACACCGGCGGCGATGAAGGCGGCCGTCACCTCGCGGATGCTCGACGTCAACGTCGCGGGGTCCTGCGGCACGGTGATCGCGTGCAGGTCGACGACGCAGAAGATGCACTCGTGCGTCGCCTGCAGGTCGACGAACTTGGTGATCGCGCCGAGGTAATTGCCCAGATGCAGGTTGCCGGTCGGCTGGACGCCGGAGAAGACCCGGTTGGGAAAGCTCGTCATCGTGAGGGAAGGACCCTTGTCGGAAAGGCGCCGCTTATCCCGCAGGGGACGGCCAGTGACAAGCCGCGGCGCGCGGCCTACCTCGAAGGCCATCCGGTAAGGGAGTGCGCGTCATGACCCGCGAGATCGACCTGTCGCGCTTCCCGCGCTTCACCCTGCTCGATCCCGAGCCGACGCCGATCCAGCCGCTCGACAACATCAACCGCAAGCTCGCCGACGAGGGCCGGCGCGTGCGCATCTTCGTCAAGCGCGACGACCTGATCCCGGTCGGCGGCGGCGGCAACAAGCTGCGCAAGCTGGAATTCCTGATCGGCGAGGCGATCTCGCAGGGCGCCGACACGATCGTCACCTTCGGTGGCCGCCAATCGAACCATGCCCGGCAGACGGCGGCGGCGGCAGCCAGGGCGGGGCTCGCCTGCGAGCTGATCCTGTCGCGGGTCGTGCCGCGCGACGATCCGGACTACGACGCCAACGGCAACGTGCTTCTCGACGCGATCTTCGGGGCGACGATCCACGATCTCGCCGCGGGCGACGATGCGCCGGCCTTCGCGCGCGACCGCGAGGCCGCGCTGCGCGCGCAAGGGCGGCGCGCCTATGTGGCGCCGTCGGGCGGCTCGAGCGCCGTCGGTTGCCTCGGCTACGTCGGCTGCGCATCGGAGATCGCGCTGCAATCGAACCATCACGCGATCAGCTTCGCGCAGATCGTCGTCGCCGGCGGCAGCAACGGCACGCAGGCCGGTCTCGTCGCCGGCTTCGCGGCGATGGGCAGCGACCCGAGGCTCGTCAAGTCCTTCACCGTCCTGGCGCCGCTTGAGACGGCGCGCGCGGAGGTGCTCCAGAAGGCACAGGCCACCGCCGCCCTGCTCGATCCCAAGCTGGCGATCACGCCCGGCATGATCGCGATGGACGGCGCCCACCGCGGCAAGGGCTACGGCATTCCGACCGAAGGCATGCGCGCCGCGGTCGAATTGATGGCGCGCCGCGAAGGCCTGCTGCTCGACCCCGTCTACAGCGGCAAGGCCTTCGCCGGGCTTCTGCACGACATCCGCGCTGGCGCCTATCCTGACGGGGCATCGGTGCTCTTCATCATGACCGGCGGCACGCCGGGCCTCTTCGCCTACCGGAGCGCGTTCACTTGAGCGACTGGACGTCGTCGGCAGCCGCCGGCGCCGCCGTACGGACCGGGACCGAGGGCGCGCTTCTCGCCGCGGCCGCCCTCACAGGGCGCGCCTTCGCGGGCGCCTTGGCGATCTTGCGGCGCTTGCGCACATGCCGCACCGGCGCAGCCTCGGGCGGCGCGGCGGCGGCCTGCTGCGCCAGTGCGGCGGCACGCTGGCGCTCGATCTCGGCGGCCTCGGCGGCGGTGTAGGGACGCTGCATGCTGTAGGGCGTCACGCTGCAGAGCAGCCCCTGGCACGGCGGCGGTGCTGCGACCTCGGACGGGTTGCTCGCGACGCCGCCCGGCGTGGTCGACGGCAAGGGGTTGCACAGGAGGCCGGCGCATCCCGGATCGTGCGTCGACGGCACATAGGCGCCGCCGCTCGTCCGCTGCCCGAACTGGCCGGTCGGCGCCGTCTGCGCGAATGCGGATGCGGAGCCCACAAGCACGGCGCACAGCAGTGCGGCAATCGTCGTGAAACGGCTCATAGCAAACTCCGCGGCTCTTCCGGCCACGGAACCTAAGCCATCCGCTCCGAAGCCGAAAGTCGGCTCACCAGGCGATGGTCTGCCCGCGATAGTCGATGAACACGCATCCGGCCGAGCCCGCCCGAGCTTCGATCGCCGCGACCATGCCCCGCGCGCTGTCCTCGACCGACACCGAGGCGTTCGGACCGCCCATGTCGGTGCGCACCCAGCCCGGATGCATCGCGACGACGGCGCGCTGCGGATAGCGCGCCGCGTAGCTGCGCAAAAACGTGTTCAGCGCCGCCTTGCTAGCACGATAGACCTCGTAGCCGCCGCTGGTGTTGCCGGAGACGCTCCCGAGCACCGACGTCATCGCGACGATCACACCGTCGGGCGCCACCGCGTTGCCGAGCGCCTCGATGATCTTCAGCGGCGCGAGCGCGTTGGTCAGCAGCACGCGGGCGAACTCGTCCGGCGAGCTTTTCGCCGCGACGTCGTTCCCGCTGCTCATCACGCCGGCGGAGACGAAGAGCACGTCGAGCGTCGCGCTGCCGAGGCGTTGCTTGAGCCCCGCGATGCCGGCCTCGTCCGTGACGTCGAGCGTTTCCAGCTTCAGACGACCTTCGGCGGTGGCGGCGAGATCGTGCAGCGCCCCGCCCGCACCGCGCGACGTCGCGATCACGGCCCAACCCGAGGCGAGATACTCGCGCACCAGCCCGAGGCCGAGGCCCCGCGATGCGCCGATGATCAGGGCGGTCTTGGTCATGTGACGTCCTCAGCTGAATCCGGTGGTCTTATGCGGAACGTAGAGCGACTCGAGCGCCTCGATTTCGGCCGGCTCGAGCTTCACCTCCAGCGCGGCGACGGCATCGTCGAGATGATGCGGCTTGGTGGCGCCGACGATCGGCGCCGTGACCTCCGGCTTCGCCAGCACCCAGGCGAGCGCCACCTGCGCCCGCGGGATGCCGCGGGCCTTGGCGATCTCGCCGACCTTGTCGACGATCCGCTTGTCCGCCTCCTCGGTGCTCGCATACAGCGTCTTGCCGAACTCGTCGGTCGAGAGGCGCGCCGTCTCCTCGCTCCAGTCGCGCGTCAGGCGCCCGCGCGCCATCGGGCTCCAGGGGATCACGCCGATGCCCTGGTCGCGACAGAGCGGCAGCATCTCGCGCTCCTCCTCGCGGTAGAGCAGGTTCAGATAGTCCTGCATCGAGACGAAGCGGGCGAAGCCGTGCGTGTCGGAGACATGCAGCGCCTTGGCGAATTGCCACGCGTACATCGACGAGGCGCCGATGTAGCGCGCCTTGCCCGCGCGAACCACGTCGTTCAGCGCCTCCAGCGTCTCCTCGATCGGCACGTCGTAGTCCCACCGGTGGATCTGGTAGAGGTCGACGTAATCCGTCCCGAGGCGGCGCAGCGAGTTGTCGATCTCGGCGAGGATCGCCTTGCGCGACAGGCCGCCGCCGTTGGCGCCGGGACGCATGCGCCCATGCACCTTGGTCGCCAGAACGATCTCGTCGCGCTTGACGAAGTCCTTCAGCGCGCGGCCGACGATCTCCTCGCTGGTGCCGGCGGAATAGACGTTCGCCGTGTCGAAGAAATTGATGCCGAGATCGAGGGCCTTCTTGATAAACGGGCGGCTCTCGGCCTCGGGCAGCGTCCATTCGTGCGTGCCCTGGTCCGGCACGCCGTAGCTCATGCAGCCGAGGCAGAGGCGCGAGACCTCGAGTCCGGTACGGCCAAGCCGACGATATTCCATGCGCGATTCCAAGCTCGAGTGGGTGTGGCGAGTGTGACTGCCGACGAAGTAGGGAGGGCGCCCTCGATTGCCAGCGCGACGAGCCAAACGCCGCCTCGAATTAAGCCTATCTGGCGAACGCCCGCCTCGGTCGGACGGCGCGGTGTAAAAAAAGGCCGGTTGGCGCGAGCGGCGCCGCGACCGCGAGTCCCGCCCCGGGAGAGCCCGTCTTGACCCACGATTATCCGATCATCGAGACACGCGACCGCCAGCCCGAGTTGCGCGAGGCCCTGTTCAAGCCGATGGGCGCCGACGGCGTCTATGCCCGCACCGAGCTTTACGAGACCATCATCGAGCGGCTCGGCGCGCTGATCACCAGCCATCGCGAGGCCGGCACCGAAGTCTTCCGCTTCCCGCCGGTGATGAGCCGGCGCGATCTCGAGCGTCACGGCTATCTGAAGAGTTTTCCCAACCTGATCGGCTGCGCCTGCGCGCTGCATGGTTCGGAAGCCGACATCCGCGCCGCGGCCGGACGTCCGGACGGCGGCTGGGTCGACGCGCTCGCCGCGACCGAGCTCGTCCTGTCGCCCGCCGCCTGCTACCCGATCTACCCGATCGCCGCCGCGCGGGGCCCGGTGCCCGAGGCCGGCCTGCTCTTCGACGTCGCCAGCGACTGCTTCCGCCGCGAGCCCTCGAAGGATCTCGATCGGCTGCAATCCTTCCGCATGCGCGAATACGTCTGCATCGGCTCGGAGGCGCAGGTCGCGGGTTTCCGCGCCCGCTGGCTCGAGCGCGCGACGGAGATGGCCCGCATCCTCGCCCTGCCCTGTCGCATCGACCAGGCCTCCGACCCGTTCTTCGGCCGTGTCGGCCAGATGATGGCGGTGGCGCAGATCCAGCAGGCCTTGAAGTTCGAGCTGCTGGTGCCGCTGCATTCGGAGGAGAAGCCGACGGCCTGCATGAGCTTCAACTATCATCGCGACCATTTCGGCCTGACCTGGGACCTGCACGATGACGCGGGCGCGCCGGCGCATACCGCCTGCGTCGCCTTCGGCATGGACCGTCTTGCCGTGGCGCTGTTCTGGACGCATGGACTGGAGACGGCGCGCTGGCCGGCCGAAACGCGGAGCGCGTTGGGGCTGTAGGGCGCCTTCCCCTTCCCGCGAGCGGGAGAAGGATTGTCGCCCAACATCATTGGGAAGAACCATGCCAGTGACCCGCACCGCCGCCGAAGCGCTCGTCGACCAGCTCGTCGCGCAGGGCGTCACCCACGTCTTCTGCGTGCCGGGCGAATCCTATCTCGCCGTGCTCGACGCGCTGCACGACCGTCCGATCGAGGTGATCGTCTGCCGCCAGGAAGCGGGCTGCGCCATCATGGCCGAGGCGGTGGGCAAGGCGACGGGGCGGCCCGGCGTCTGCTTCGTGACGCGCGCACCGGGCGCCACCAACGCCATGCACGGTATCCACATCGCCCAGCAGGGCTCCTCGCCGATGATCATGTTCGTCGGCCAGATCGAGCGCGGCGCGCGCGGCCGCGAGGCGTTCCAGGAGATCGACTACCGCGCCGTCTTCGGCCCCGTCGCCAAGCTCGCCGACGAGATCGACGACGCCGCGCGCATCCCCGAGATCGTGTCGCGCGCGTTCCACGTCGCGATGAACGGCCGTCCCGGCCCGGTCGTGCTGGCGCTGCCGGAGGATATGCTGAGCGAGCGCGTCGCCGTCGCCGACGCCCCGCGCGTCGCGCCGACCGAGATCGCGCCGCTGCCGGCCGACATGGACCGCCTCGCGACGCTGCTCGACGCGGCGCGGGCGCCGGTGCTGATCCTCGGCGGCAGCCGCTGGACGCCGGAGAGCTGCGCCGCCGTCACCCGCTTCGCCGAGCGCTGGGACCTCCCCGTCGTGACGAGCTTCCGCCGCCTGCCGCTGTTCGATCCGCTGCACCGGAACAGTGCCGGCGACCTCGGCATCGGCTCGAACCCCAAGCTGCTCGCCCGCATCGCCGCGTCAGATCTCGTCATCGTCATGGGCGGCCGGCTCGGCGACATCCCGAGCCAGGGCTATGCGCTGTTCGAGATCCCGACGCCGAAGACCAAGCTGGTCCACATCTACCCGGACCCCGCCGAGCTCGGCCGCGTCTACGCCCCCACGCTCGCGATCTGCGCCACGCCGATCGGGCTCGCCGGCGCACTCGACGCTCTCGCGCCGGCCGCGACCCCCGCCTGGGCCGGCAGCGCCGAGGCCGCGCATGCCGATTACCGCGCCTGGTCGGACGTCGCGACGCCGCAGCCCGGCGGCGTCAACCTCGGCGAGATCATGGTGTGGTTGCGCGAGAACCTGCCGGCGCAGGCGATCCTCACCAGCGGTGCCGGCAACTTCGCCGCCTGGATCGCCCGCTTCTACCGCGTGCGCCGCTTCGCCGGCCATGCCGCGCCGCTGTCGGGCTCGATGGGCTACAGCGTGCCGGCGGCCGTCGCCATGCAGCTCTTGGAGCCAGACGCACAGGTGGTATGCCTCACCGGCGACGGCGATTTCCTGATGAACGGCCAGGAGTTCGCGACCGCCGTGCAGTACGATCTGCCGATCGTGATCCTCGTCGCCGACAACGGCCAGTACGGCACGATCCGCATGCACCAGGAGCGCGAATACCCGACGCGCGTATCGGGCACGCAGCTGAGGAACCCCGATTTCGCCGCCTATGCCCGCGCCTTCGGCGGCTTCGGCGCGACGGTCGAGAGGACCGAAGATTTTGC
>CAZZZM010000003.1:17893-26234 GCA_964658465.1 uncultured Nakamurella sp. | reverse complement strand
TCTGCCGCACGTTCCGATCTTCCCCCGCTTCGGCAACCAGATGGCGGCGGTGAATCCCGCGCTCGTCCGCGCCGTCGAGACGCAGGCGTCCGGCGGCTGCAAGATCGTCTTCGACCGCGGCCACGAGATGGTCGTCGACGCCTCGCTCTACGAGGTGATGAAGGCGCTGTGGGGCCGTCCGGAGATGGCCGAGGTCAGAGAGCTGGCGCCGGAGCTCGGCTGACCGTCTCGGCGCCGCGCGCGGCGAAGTCCCAATAGAGCTCCCGGGCGCGGCGGTAGATCGGGCCGATCGGCAGCTCGCGCGCCTCGATGCGGTCGATCGGCACCACCTTGGCGAAATTGCCCGACGCGAAGATCTCGTCGGCCGCGAGGAAGTCCGCGTGCTTCAGCGTGACCTGCCGCACCTCGACGCCGTCGGCCTCGAGCAGCGCGATGACGCGGCGGCGGGTGATGCCGTCGAGGAACGTGCCATTCGGCACCGGCGTGTAGACGACGCCGCCCTTGGCCATGAAGATGTTGGAATTCGCCAGCTCGGCGACGTTGCCGAGCATGTCGAGCATGAGGCAATTGCCGAAGCCGCGCCGGAACGCCTCGATCAGCGCGCGAGCGCCGTTCGGATAGAGGCACCCCGCCTTGGCGTCGACCGGCGCCGTCTCGATCGTCGGGCGGCGGAACGGCGAGAGCGTGATCGCGAAGCCCTTCGGCTCGGGCATCGGCGCGCGGTAGACGCACAGGCACCAGCGCGTCGAGCCGGGATCGAAGCGGACGCCGCCGCCGGCCGCACCGTGCTCGGGCCAATACATCGGGCGGATGTAGAGCTCGGCGCCGGGCTCGAAGCGGGCGATGCCCTCGTGCGCCAGCGCGATCCAGTCGGCGACCGACACCTGCGGCTCGAGCAGGAAGGCCTCCGCCGACGCGTTGACGCGGGCGCAGTGCAGATCGAGGTCGGGCGCCGCGCCGGCAAAAGTGCGGGCGCCGTCGAACACCGTCGAGCCGAGCCAGGCGGCATGCGTGCGCGGCCCCATGATCGGCGCGTTGCCCGCTTGCCAGCGACCCTCGAAAAAGGTCCAGGTATCGACGGTGGCCTTGTCAAAGGCGGCCTCGTTGATGGCGGACGGGTCAACGGCGGACAAGTCGACGACGGCCGTCACGGGCGTGGCTCCCCTGGCTGGAGGATTCTTTGGGAGAGGCGGACCTTTCGGCGCTGGACCCGCAGGCGCGGCGCTTCCTCGCGATGGTCGCGCTCGGCGGCCGTGGGAACGACGTCGGCATCGACGAGCGTCGTCGCGGCTTCGCCAAGCTGATGCAGTTTTCGAAGCCGCCCGCCGCCGCGGTCCTGGTCGAGAACCTCGCGATCCCTGTCGGCGACCGATCGATCCCGCTGCGGCTCTATGGTCCGCGGGGCGGCGCCGGGCTGGTCTATTTCCACGGCGGCGGCCTCGTCGCCGGCGGTCTGGACACCCACGATGCCATCTGCCGGACGCTGGCGCACGGCGCCGGCTGCCGCGTCATCGCGGTCGACTACCGGCTCGCGCCCGAGCACCCGTTCCCCGCGGCGGTCGTCGACGCGCTCGTCGCGACGCGCTTCGTGCTGCGCAACGCCGCGCGCTTCGGGCTCGACCGGCGTCGCATCGCCGTCGGCGGCGATTCCGGCGGCGGCACGCTCGCGGCGATCGCCAGCCAGGTCCTGGGTCGAGGGGGTCGCCTGCGTGCGCAGATCCTGCTCTGCCCCGCGCTCGACTTCGCGGCCGAGAGCGCCTCGCGCCGCACGTTCGCCCAGGGCTATCTGCTCGACGCCGGGACGCTGGCCGCGGATCTCGTCCATTATGCGCCGCAGCGTCCGCTGGAAGACCCGCGCATTTCCCCGCTTCGCGCCGAGGACGTCGGGGGTCTGCCGACGACGGTCCTCCATACCGCGAGCTTCGATCCGCTCGTCGACGAGGGGCGCGCCTACGCCCGGCGCCTCGCCGAGGCCGGCGTCGACGTCCGCCATCGCGAGCACGCGTCGCTCATGCACCATTTCTACGCGCTCAACGGCGTCGTCGCCGCCGCGCAGGCCGCGCTCGACGCCATCGCCCGCGACATCGCCGAGGTTCTCGCCTGACTTAAGCGACACGGTCGAGCCTCGCCGTACGCAGCTCGCGCAGCCAGTTGCGCAGGAGGCCGACCGCAAAGCTGCGACGCCAGCGGCGCGTGCCGGTCGCGCGTGCCTGAAGGGGGAAGGTCAGCCCGGTCGCCCGGTCGCGCTTCGCCTCTCCCTGGAACGCGCTGAGCGCGGCTTCCGTCGCCGGCGGGAAATAGTGCCGCGGCAGGTCCGGATAGGTCGCCTTGGCGCCGTCGAGGTAGCGCAGGACGTCGCGCTTGTACTCGCCGCGCAGCGCGCCCTCGTCGTACTCGGGGTGGCCCTGGAGGTAGACGAAGAGACTGCGCCAACGCTTGACGAAGAGGTCCACGCCGACCTCCTCGGATCGCGTGACGATATCGTAGCCGGCGGCGGTCAGCGCCGCCTCGTCGAGGCCGTTCCAGCGCGAATGCGGCACGAGCAGCGGCGCGCCGACGCCGTCGAGCAGCGGATGGTCGACGACCCGCTCGACGGCGAAGAGGCCGGAGCATTTGCGGGCCAGCGGCGTACGCTCGATGCCGTCGAGATGCAGGACGGCGGCGTGCGCGGCGAGGCACGACCAGATCGTCGAGCGCGTGTTGTGCTCCGCCCAGTCGATCAGCTCGGTCAACGCGCCCCAGACCGGCTCGTCGGAGAGGCGCGTCGCGACCGGTTCGCAGCCCGTGACGATCAGGCCATCGACGCGCGAGCGCATGAGGTCGGCGAATTCGGTGTAGCGCTCGGCGATCCGCGCCTGCGCCTGCGGCCCGCGCGGAATGCCCGGCAGGGAGAAGAGGCGCAGTCGCACGGTGTCGTGGCCCGACGCTTCCTGCAAAATCTCGATGAATTGCCGCTCGCCGCCCTTGAGGCCGCCGTCACCGTAATTGTTGAGGAGCGCGATCTCGATCGTCGCGGGACTCGTGGTATCGGCGCGGCCGGGCGGGTCGATGATCAGCGGCATCGGGCGCCCCTAGGCCACGGCACGAGGGGACGCGGTCGCGCGGGCGGCGACGGCGAGCGACTGGTCGAGATCGGCGATGATGTCGTCGATATGCTCGATGCCGATGGACACGCGGATCAGGTCCGGCGTCACACCGGCCTGCGCCTGCTCGTCGACCGTCATCTGGCGATGCGTGGTCGAGGCCGGATGGCAGGCGAGCGTGCGCGTGTCGCCGATGTTGACGAGCCGCTTCACGAGCTTCAGCGCGTCGTAGAACGCCTTGCCGCCCTCGAGGCCGCCGACGATGCCGAAGGTGAACAGCGACGAGGCGTGACCGCCGAGATATCGCTGCGCCAGCGCGTGATAGGGACTGTCCTCGAAGCCGGCGTAATTGACCCAGGCGACGCGCCGGTCGGCGCGCAGGAATTCGGCGACGGCGCGGGCGTTGGCGACATGGCGCTCCATGCGCAGCGCCACCGTCTCGATGCCCTGCAGGATTAGGAACGCGTTGAACGGCGACAGCACGGCGCCCGTCGCGCGCTGGTAGACGCTGCGCGCCCGGGCGATGTAGGCGCCGGCGCCGTAGCGCTCGTCGTACACCATGCCGTGGTACGAAGCATCCGGCTCGCAGAACATCGGATACTTCGCCGCCTGGTCGCGCCAGCGGAAGCGGCCGGCGTCGATCACGATGCCGGCGAGCGTGGTGCCGTGGCCGCCCATGAACTTGGTGAGCGATTCGACGACGATGTCGGCGCCGTGCTCGATCGGCCGCAACAAAACGGGCGTCGCCACCGTGTTGTCGACGACGAGCGGCACGCCGTGGCGATGCGCACAATCGGCCAGCGCGGCGATGTCGGTGATGTTGCCGGCCGGGTTGCCGATGCTCTCGCAATAGACGGCCTTGGTGTCGTGGTCGATCAACGGCTCGATCGCGGCGACGTCGTCGCCGGCGGCGAAACGCGTCGCGATGCCCTGGCGCGGCAGGATGTGCGCGAGCAGCGTGTGCGTCGTGCCGTAGAGTTGCGGCACCGAGACGATGTTGCCGCCGTGATCGGCCAGCGTCGAGATCGCATAGGTGAGCGCGGCCTGCCCGGTCGACGTCGCCAGCGCGCCGACGGCGCCGTGCATCGCGGCGACGCGGCGCTCCAGCACCTCGACGGTCGGATTGGCGATGCGGCTGTAGCGGTAGCCCGGCACCTCGAGATTGAACAGCGCGGCGCCGTGGTCGGCGGAGTCGAACTCGTAGGCCACCGTCTGGTAGATCGGCACGGCGCAGGCGTGCGTCGTCGGATCACCGTCGTAGCCGCCGTGCACCGCGAGCGTCTCGTTGCGCATCGTTCTGCAAACTCCGCTTGAGCGTCGGCGTGGGCGCCTGTCTCATCGCGGCACAAGCGCGTGCCGCACAACCCGGGCGCAGCAGCCCGCGTGCCATCGCGTCAGGCGGTGTTGCCGGCATCCACGGTCATCACCGTGCCGGTGATGCCGGCGGCCGCATCGCTCATCAGGAAGGTCGCGGCGGCGGCGACGTCCTCGATCGAGGTGAGCCGGCCAAGCGCCGAGCGGCGCGCGATCTTGGCGCGCTGCGCGTCGTCGAGCATCGAGGTCATCTCGGTGTCGACGAAGCCCGGCGCGATGGCGTTGACCGTGATGCCGAGCCCGCCCACCTCGCGCGCCAGGGAGCGGGTGAAACCGATCATCGACGCCTTGGTCGCGGCATAGACCGAAAGCGCGTTGTAGCCGGTGGTGGCGATGATCGACGACATGTTGACGATGCGCCCGGAGCTCGCCGCCATCATCGAGCGCACGACATGCTTGGTCAGGATCATCGGCGCCAGCGTGTTGAGCTGGACGAGGCGCTCGATCGCCGACGTGGGCATGGTCGCCAGCACGCCCTCGGTGCCGATGCCGGCGTTGTTGACGAGCCCGTAGATGGGCCCGTGCGTCTTGCGTAGCCCGCGAACGAAGTCCTGGACCTCGGCGAGATGTTCGAGGTCGAATGCCGCGAAATGCAGCGAGCCCGGCTCGGGTGCCGCGGCGATGGCGGCCTGCAGAGCTTCGCTCTCGCGCCGCGCGACGGCGACGACGCGATAGCCCTGCGCGGCCAAGGCCGCCGCGATGCCGAGCCCGAGGCCGCGGCTGCCGCCTGTGACGATGATCGTCCGTGCCGCGTCCGAGGCCATCCGCTCAGCCTTGCGTGCGCAGGAGCTTGCCGCCGGGCGTCAGCGGCAGGGACGGCACGAAGCGCAGGATCGCCGGCACCTTGTGGCGCTCGAGCTGGGAGCGACAGGTCTCGAGGATAGCCTCGCGCATCGCCCCGTAGTCGGTTTCGCCCTCCTGCAGCACGACGTCGGCCGCGACGACGGCGCCGGTGAGCGGGCTTTTGCGCGCATGGACGAGCGACGCGCGGACCCCGGCGTGCGCATTGATGGTCGCCTCGACCTCCTCGGGGTTCACCTTGAGGCCGCCGACGTTGATGATGCCGCCGCGGCGCCCCGCGAACACGTAGCGGTCGCCGCGCCGCTTCACGACATCGCCGGTGTCGACGAAGCCGTCGGCATCCGTCAGCACGGGCGCGGCGGCGCCGAGATAGAAGGACGCGCGGCGCTCCGATCTGATGCGCAGCGTGTCGTCTTCGATCTTCATCGCCACCGCGCCGTCGCGCTCGAGATAGCTGGCGGGGAAGCCTTCGAGGCCATCGGCGACCGTGAAGCCGACGCCGGCCTCGGTCGAGGCGTAGGCATGCTCGATCGCGGCGTCGGGGAACGCAGCGCGGAGGCCGTCGAGGACGATCTGGTCGCTGATCTCGCCGGACAGGCGCACGTAGCGCGGGGCGAACGAGCCTCGCTCGTTGCTCATCAGAACGCGACGCCAATGCGACGGCGTGCCGGATATCGCGGTGACGCCGGCGGCGCCGAGCCGATGCAGGAGGTCGCCCAGCGGCTCGACCGCGTCCGTGAGGACGAAGTCCGTCCGGCCGAGCAAGGCGCGCAGGAACATCTGCAGGCCGCCATAGCGACGGATGTCGTAGAACGTCGACCAGACGACCGCGCCGTCGTGCGGCGGCCCGGCTATGGCGCCGGTGAGCGCGGCGAGCGTGTGGGCGACCATCTTCGGCCGCCCCAGGGTGCCGGAGGTCAGCAACACCCATTGCGTGTCGTGCGCGCGCCATACCGCCGCCGCAGGCGCGATCGCGTCGGCGATCGGCGCGAGCGGCACACCGAGCGCCTCGAACCGCGCCGGCTCGTCGCAGACGATCGTCTCGATCTCGGCGTCCTCGACGATCGCCGAGAGATGTTCTGGATTGAGGTCCGGCGGCGCGATCACCATGCGCCGCACGAGGCCGTCGAGCTCGACGAGCGCCAGAGCGCTCTCGCGCTGCGCCCGCGTCGCGACGAGCACCGAGCGCCCGGCAAGCGCTGACCGGTCGCCCTGCAGACATGTCCCGGTGGCGAGCGCGGCGAGATCGCCACTCGCGTCGCGGTCGATCAGGCGCGTGGCGGCGCGGTCTGCGAGACGCGGCGCGGTGCCGGATGAAGACATGTCAGACCAGGGCATGCTCGTAGAATTCGACGAGGTCGCCGACGGTGACCGGCAACGCGACGTCCTCGGCGCTCGAGAACGGGTCGATGCCGAGCGTCTCCTCGAGCCGCGCGACGAGAACCGCAAAGCACAGCGAGTCGAGGCCGCTGCCGAGCAGCGGGGTCTCGTCGTCGAGGGCGCCGAGCGTCTTCTTCTGCTCGCGCGCGACGCGGCGCATCTCGTCGAGGATGGTCTCCCGCACGTCCATGATCGTTCCTTTCGAGGAAGCGCCAAGCTATCCCGCCCGCGCCGGAGCCACCATCGAAGGGTCCAGATAGGGTGAATCCCGAAGCGGCATTCACCACAAATTGGGTCCCCATGCGGGTCCGGGAGACTCGGCGTTGCCGCTTCGATAGGTTGTCCTCGAACCTGTCCACGACCGCCGCTCGGCTGAAAGCTGCGGCGTGCAAGGCGTCTGCTCCGCTTACATGCTGATCCGACACACCATCCTCTACATGCCGGCGCAGATCATCGGGCCGCTCGCGCAATTTGCGGCGATCCTCGTGTTCACGCACTGGATGGCGCCGAGCCCCTACGGCGTGCTCACCTACATCATGGCGAGCCAGGACTTCGTCTTCCTGCTCTGCCTGTCGTGGTTCTCGCAATACACGGTGCGCTATTTCACGAGCCACGAGGCGGCGGGCGGCGGCAGCTATCGCGAGAGCGAGTTTCCGATCCTCGTCGCGACCATCTTCCCGCAGATCGTCGCCGCGATCCTGGCGCTGCTGTTCATCTCCGTCGACCGGACCGCGGGGCTCATCGGCGCGACGGTGCTCTACACGGTGACGCGCTGCCTCAACCTGCATTTCGGCGAGCGTGCCCGCGCCCGCAGTCACATCCTCGAGTACACGATCGCGACGTCGACCGGTCCGGTCGCCGGCTTCGTGCTCGCCTTCCTCGCCGTCGCCGTCGTCGCGCCGACCCCCGAAGCGGCGCTGACCGGCTACGGCATCGCGCAGTCCGCGGTGCTCGTCTGGCTCGTCGCCCGACAGAACATGCGCCTCGTCCTGAAGATGCCCGATCGCGCGCTGATGCGTCAGGCGTTCGGCTTCGGCCTGCCGCTGATCGTCGCCGGCGTCGCGGCCTGGTTCGGCACCAACGCGATCCGCATCCTCGTCGATCACCGGCTCGGGCCGGAAGCGATGGGCTTGATCGCGGTCGGCTGGGCGCTCGGCCAGCGCATCACCGCGACGGCAGCGATGTTCGTGACGGTCGCCGCCTTCCCGATCGCCGTCGAGCGCTTCCGGCTCGGCTCGCGCCGCGAGGCGTATCGCGAGATCACGATGAACGGGCTGCTGATGTTCGGCCTCGCGCTGCCCGCCGCCGTCGGGCTCTACCTGCTGCAGGACGCGCTGGTGCCGCTCCTCGTTGCCGGGCCGTTCCGCGCGATGACGATCGCGGTTCTCCCGGCGGGGCTCATCGCGGGCCTCTGCCGCAACATCCGCACGCATGTCGCCGACCAGGTCTTCGTCCTCATCGAGCGCACGACGATGGTGTCCTTCATGACGATCGCCGAGAGCCTGGCCGTCGTCGTCGGATGCTGGATCGGCCTCACGTGGTGGGGGCCGGTCGGCGCGGCCTACGGCTCCGCGGCGGGCTACGCGCTGACGATGGTCGCGAGCTTTGCCGTCGCGCGGCTCGATGCCGGGCTCAGATTGCCGCTGCTCGATGCCGGGCTCGTCGTGGCGGCCGTCGTCATCATGGCGCTGGTGATCCGCTGG
>CAZZZM010000003.1:0-17793 GCA_964658465.1 uncultured Nakamurella sp. | reverse complement strand
CGATGCCGGGCTCGTCGTGGCGGCCGTCGTCATCATGGCGCTGGTGATCCGCTGGCTGCCCCAGGGAAGCGCGCTGAGCGGGGGCGCCGTCGCGCGCATCGCGCTCGTCACCGGCGTCGGGGTCGCGGTCTACGCCGCGACGATCCTCCTGCTGTTCCCAGTCGTCACGCGCGACGTGTGGCGGCGCCTCGCGACACGCTGATCCTGCCGTCGGGCCGGACCGTCGCGATCAGGTCCTCGAGATCGGCGACGACGGGATGGCGCGCGGCGGGCGCGCCGCCGTGGCCGCCGACGACGATCGCCTCAGCCCCGGCCGCCTCGGCGGCCAACAGTCCGGCCTCGGCATCCTCGAAGACCAGGCATTCGGCGGGGTCCGCCCCCAAACGTTCCGCACCGAGCCGAAAGCAGGCCGGGTTCGGCTTGCCGTCGGCAACGTCCTCGGCGGTCACGATGAACGCGGGCATGGGCATGCCCGCCGCGGCGAGCCGTGCCTCGGCGAGGGCGCGCGGCGCCGACGTGACGACCGCCCAGCGGCCTTCCGGCAGCGACGCCAGGAAGCGCACCGCGCCGGGGATCGGCACGATGTCGTCCACATCTTTGATCTCGGCCTCGGTGATGGCGGCGGCCTCGCGCTCGACGTCGAGGCCCGGGACGCCGGAGCGCTTGATCGTCTCGGTCGAGCGCACGCCATGGATGGTCGGCAGGAATGTCGCGACGTCGAGGCCGTGGCGGCGCGCCCAGGCGCCCCAGGCGCGCTCGGCCGAGGCCATCGAGGACAGCAGCGTCCCGTCCATGTCGAACAACAGCGCGGCGAAGCCCCGTCCGTCGAAGAGCTGTTGCGTCATTCATCCATTCCGTTCGTGAAAGAAGTCGTAGACGAGCTTGGCCGTGCCGGCGTTGATGCCCGGCACCTTCTCCAGGTCCGCCAGCGCCGCCCGCGACAGCGCCTTGGCCGTGCCGAAGGCCGAGAGCAGCGCCCGCTTGCGCGCCGGCCCGATGCCGGCAATCTCGTCGAGCGGGCTCTTCGTGAAATCCTTCTTGCGTCGGGCGCGGTGCGTGCCGATCGCGAAGCGGTGGGCCTCGTCGCGCAGCCGCTGCACGAAATACAATGCGGGATCGCGCGGCGGCAGGCGGAACGGCTCGCGCCCCTCGACGAAGAACATCTCTCGCCCGGCATCCCGATCGCGACCCTTGGCGATCGCCACCACTGCGACGTCGGTGACGCCGAGCTCGGCCAGGATCTGGCGCGTCGCGTTGTACTGGCCGAGACCGCCGTCGATGAGGATCAGGTCGGGCCGCTGCGGGAAGGTGTCGCTTTCGGCCTCTTCTTTCGCCTGCGCCGCGGCGACGGGCGACGGCGGCGCCTCGGCGACGCGGCGCTCCTTCATCGAGGTCGCCGGCCCGGTGATGCCGGCATAGGTGCTCGCTGCCGCGACATCCTCCTCGGCGACGAGCGCATCCGCGGCGGTCGAAACGGTTGCGGCCCCCTCCATCGCGCTTTCCGCCTGCGCGGCGGAGACTGGAGCCGGCGCCTCCTTCGCCAGCCGCGTGAAGCGACGGCGAAGCACCTCGCGCATCATGCCGAAATCGTCGCCGGGCGTCAGGTCCTCGCCGCGGATGTTGAAGGTGCGATAGTGCATCTTCATGAAGCCCGCGGCGCCCGCGACGACCATGCCGCCGACGGCGTTCTGCCCCATGATGTGCGAGTTGTCGTAGACCTCGACGCGGCGCAGCTTGCGGTCGAGCCCAAAGGCCTCCGCCACCGCGGCAAGCAGCTTTTCCTGCGACGCGGTCTCGGCCATCTTCTGGCCGAGCGTCTGCTTGGCGTTGTGCAAGGCGGCCTGGACGAGGTCGCGCTTCTCGCCGCGCTGCGGCGTCGAGATCTCGACGCGGCTGCCGAACATCTGCTGGAACGCCTCCTCGAGGAGTGCGCCGTTCTCGATCTGCTCCGAGAGCAGGACGAGCCGCGCCGGCGGCCGCCCGTCGTAGAACTGCGCGAGGAAGGCTTCGAGCACCTCGGCCGGCGTCAGCGAGCGGTCGGCCTTCGGGTAGTAGGCCCGATTGCCCCAGTTCTGGTAGGTGCGGAAGAAGAACACCTCGATGCAGAACTGGCCGCCCTGCTCGATGATCGCGAAGACGTCGGCCTCTTCGGTGTTGCGCGGGTTGATGCCCTGCTGGCCCTGGATGGCCGACAGCGCGGCGACGCGATCGCGCAAGCGCGCCGCGCGCTCGAATTCGAGCGCCTCGGACGCCTTGGCCATCTCGGCCGCCATCATGTCGCGGACGGTGCGGCTCTTGCCGGAGAGGAAGCCGCGCGCCTCCTTGACCAGCTCGGCATAGTCCGCGTGGCTGATCTCGCCCGTGCAGGGCCCGGAGCAGCGCTTGATCTGGTAGAGCAGGCACGGTCGCGTGCGGTTCTCGTAGAAGGAATCCGTGCACGAGCGCAGCAGGAAGGCGCGTTCGAGGGCGTTCAACGTGCGATTGACCGCCCAGACGGAGGCGAACGGTCCGTAATAATCGCCCTTCCGGCTGCGGGCGCCGCGGTGCTTTGTGATCTGCGGCGCCGGGTGATCGCCGGTGACGAGGATGTAGGGAAACGACTTGTCGTCGCGCATCAGCACGTTGAAGCGCGGCTTCAGCTGCTTGATGAGGTTGGTCTCGAGCAGCAGCGCCTCGGTCTCGGTCTCGGTCGAGAGGAAGACCATCGAGGCGGTGAGCGCGATCATCCGCGCGATGCGGTTGGTGTGCCCGGCCGGCCGCATGTAGCTGGCGATGCGCTTGCGCACGCTCTTCGCCTTGCCGACGTAGAGCACCTCGTGGTCGGCGCCGATCATCCGGTAGACGCCGGGGCCCTTGGGCGCGTGCTTCCAGAACGACCGGATGACCGCCGCCCCCGCCTTGACGGAGGCGGGCGCCGCTTCGTCCTCGTCCGTCGCCTCGATCGGGGCCGCCTCGGCTTCGAGGTCGATCTCCAGAGACTCGTCGTCCTCCCGCCACCCGTCTTCCTCGACGGCCGGCGTATCGCTGGACCCATTGGCTTGCATGACGCGAGACTTAAGAGTTGCCGCAGCGGCTGAAAAGACACAAGACCGCCCGATCCGCGGTTCAAAAGCGCGAAACCGCAACCCGAATCGCGGCCTCGGCACATTGACGTGGCAGCGCTCCATCCCCAAAACGGCCTGGTCGAGCGGCTCCGTCTCCTTGGGGCCGGTCGCCCCCGTGGAGGACGGTCGAGCTCGCCTTCGTTGTTGCGGGACCTCCGTTTCAAATGCGTGCGATGCGGCGCGCGCCAGACAAGGACGCAAGATGAGGATTTCTTCGATCGTTGGCGCCGCCGGCTTGCTGCTCGTGGTTGCAGGTCCGGGATTCGCTGCAGCCGGCGCCGGCCCCTCGGGCGAGTGGGTGGTCGAAGATCACAGCGCGGTGGTGCGTATCTCGAAGTGCGGCGGCGGCTATTGCGGCTTCGTGGCGAAGGGCCAGCCGGGCAAGGATTACCGCAACCCCGATCCGAGCAAGCGCAACCGCTCGGTGATCGGCATCGAGGTGTTCTTCGGCATGCGTCCCTCGGGGCCGAACTCTTGGTCCGGACAGACCTACAATTCCGAGGACGGGCAGATGTATGCCGGCAAGATCACTCTGAGCTCGGCGAACACGCTGCAGGTCGAGGGGTGCGTCCCCGGCGGTGGCCCGTGCGGTTCGCAGAATTGGACGCGCGCCCGCTGATTTGGAGAAGCGGCCCGGCGTCGCATTGAGTGCATCTGGAAAGGGTCGCGCGCGGGGCGTGCGCGATCCGGACGTTGCCGCATGAATCGAGGCTGCGGCGTTGTTTCGCCGTAGTGCGGCTGCTAAGAGCGGCGCGACGATCCTCGCGTGTCAATGGCATGACGGTATGAAGAGCCCCGTATGAAGATCCTGGCGGGTAACTCCAATCGTGCCCTGACGGAGGCGATCGCCGCCTACTTGCGGGTCCCGCTGACCAAATGCCAGGTGCGGCGCTTCGCCGACATGGAAGTCTTCGTCGAGATCCAGGAAAACGTCCGCGGCCAGGATGCCTTCATCATCCAGTCGACGTCGTTTCCGGCGAACGACCACCTAATGGAAATCCTGATCATGACGGATGCGTGCCGCCGCTCGTCGGCCAAGCGCATCACCGCCGTGGTCCCCTATTTCGGCTACGCCCGGCAGGACCGCAAAGCCGGCCCGCGCACCCCGATCTCGGCCAAGCTCGTCGCCAACATGATCACCCATGCCGGCGCCGACCGCGTGCTGACGGTCGACCTGCATGCCGGCCAGATCCAGGGCTTCTTCGACATTCCGACCGACAACCTGTTCTCCGCCCCGGTCATGGTGCGCGACATCAAGGAGAACATGAACCTTTCCGACGTGATGGTCGTGTCGCCCGACGTCGGCGGCGTGGTCCGCGCTCGAGCGCTAGCCAAGCGTATCGACGCTCCGCTCGCCATCGTCGACAAGCGTCGCGAACGTGCCGGCGAATCGGAGGTGATGAACATCATCGGCGACGTCCGCGGCCGCTCGTGCATCCTCGTCGACGACATCGTCGATTCCGGCGGCACGCTCTGCAACGCGGCGGACGCCCTGCTCGCCAACGGCGCCAAGGAAGTCTCGGCCTACATCACGCACGGCGTGCTGTCGGGCGGCGCGGTGGCGCGGATCTCCTCCTCCCGTCTGAAGGAGCTCGTGCTCACCGACACGATCCTGCCGACCGAGGCGGTGCGCGTGTCGCGCAACATCCGGGTCATCTCAATCGCCCCCCTGATCGGCGAGGCGATCGCCCGGACGGCCAAGGAAGAGAGCGTCTCGAGCCTCTTCGACTGACGGCCAGCCGCCGGGCAGGCCTCGCAATCCCGCTAACGCGCGACCCCTGCGATCGCCTCGGCAAAGTCCCGCGCGGCGAACGGCTCCAGGTCTTCGGCCGTCTCGCCGACGCCGATGAAATGTACCGGCAGCTTGAAGCGGTCGGTGATCGCCACGAGGATGCCGCCGCGCGCGGTGCCGTCGAGCTTGGTCATCACCAGGCCGGTGACGCCCGCCACCTTCCCGAAGATCTCGACCTGGCTCATCGCGTTCTGGCCGACGGTGGCGTCGAGCACGAGCAGGCAGGCGTGCGGCGCCTCCGGGTCGAGCTTCTTCATCACGCGGATGATCTTTTCCAGCTCGTCCATCAGCTCGGTGCGGTTCTGCAGGCGCCCGGCGGTGTCCATCAGCAGCACGTCGGCGCCGCTCGTCCTCGCGGCCTCGATCGCCTCGTAGGCGAGGCCGGCGGCGTCGGAGCCCTGCTCGCGCGCGACGACGGGACAGCCGAGCCGCTCGCCCCAGATCCTCAGCTGCGCAATGGCAGCGGCGCGGAACGTGTCGCCGGCGGCCAGCGTCACGCGCTTGCCTTCGCCGGTGAACTTGGCGGCGAGCTTGCCGATCGTCGTCGTCTTGCCGGATCCGTTGACGCCGACGACGAGGATCACGAAAGGTTTCTTCGCGCCGATCTCGATCGGCGTCGCATATGGCGCCAGGACACGCTCGACCTCCGCGGCGAGGATCGTCTTCACCTCGTCGGGCGACACGTCCTTGTCGTAGCGGCCCTTGCCGACCGCCTCGGAAATCCGCGTCGCGGTGGCGACGCCGAGATCGGCGCGGATCAGCACGTCCTCGAGCTCCTCCAGCGCCGCCTCGTCGAGCTTGCGCTTGGTGAAGATGTCCGTGATGCCGGTGCCGATCGACGACGAGGACCGCGACAGGCCTTCGCGCAGCCGCGTGAACCACGAGCGCTTCGGCGCAGGCTCCGGCTCGGCTGTCGGCGGGGCCGCGGGGACATGGATTTCCGGGAGCGGCGCGGCCGGCACGGCGGCGACGGGTGCCGCGATCTCCGCCGGAGGGGGCGCGATCGCCTCGGCGACCGGCACCTCGGGCACGGTCTCGGCGTCCTGCTCGGCGTCTTGAGCCGGCGGCGTCTCCGCATCCTGCGTCGGAGCGATGTCCGCCGGCGTCTCCTCGCCGAGGAAAATGCGGCGGAAGAAGCCCGGGCGCGCCTTTGCGCCGGGTTTGGTCTCGTCGGTCAAAATGCACGTTCCTGCGGTCCGCCGCCGATATAAGCCTCCGGCGCCGGCATGCCAGCACGCCTACGCGCAAAGGCTAAGCGGCGTCGTCCGCCTCGAATTGAACGAGGACGGCGCGGCTTGCGGGCGGCACCGCGTGCGGCGTCGAGGAAAAGGCCAGCGTCCGGCCGGCCGCCAGGAGACGCGCAGACAGGGTCTCGCTCCAGCGCGCGATCTCGTTGCCGTCGCCGTCGCGGACCACGAAGGTGAGGCGCGGCAGGCGCACGCGGGCATGCGCGACGTTGCGGATGTCGCCGGAGACGACGATGTCGGCCGCCGACGGCGACAGGCGTTGGGTTTGTACATCGCGGAAGGCGAGGCCGCGCAGATTGACCGGCAGCCCGGCCGCGCCGTAGAGCGCGGCGGCACGAGGCACCAGATGGACGATCCTCGCCCGGGCGCCGATCGTCAGCGACACGAGGGCGAGACAGGCCAGCCCGAACGTGATGCCCCGCGGCACGCTGCGAGACTTGCGCCCGGCGGGCACGCCGATCCCACGCGAGGGCGGAAGCTCGCCGAAGAACCGGTCCGGTGCGGCAAGACGCGGCATGTCACCGAAAAAGCCGATCCTCGGCGCATCGCCGCCGACATGCCAGCGCGCGTCGCAGCGGGGGCATATAACGGTGCGACCACCTTCGATCTGGGCCGGGCTGACGTGATAGGATCTCGCGCAGGTCGGGCAATCGATGAGCATCGGGTCGGCTTCTGGCGTGGGACAAGTCGGCTCATCCTGGGACAGCGGCCTTAAAGCCGCGTTAACCCTGACGAATCGTGACGGCGACGAAGCGGGCGGAGTGCATATTGGTCGTTTTCGAGAACGTCGGTCTGCGCTACGGCATGGGGTCGGAGACGTTGCGCGACATCAGTTTCCGCATCGAGCCGCAGTCGTTCCAGTTCCTGACCGGCCCGTCGGGCGCCGGCAAGACGACGCTGCTGAAGCTCATCCTCTTCACGCTGAAGCCGACGCGAGGGCTGATCTCGCTGTTCGGCCGCGACGTCGCCGGGCTCGACAAGGATGCGGTCACCGCCCTGCGCCGGCGCATCGGCGTCGTGTTCCAGGATTTCCGCCTGCTGCCGCACCTGACGACCTACGAGAACGTCGCGCTGCCGCTACGCGTGCAGGGCCGCGAGGAGGCGACCTACCGCAACGAGGTCGTCGAGCTGCTCGGCTGGGTGGGCCTCGGCGAGCGCATGCATGTGCTGCCCGCCGTGCTCTCCGGCGGCGAGAAGCAGAGAGCGGCGATCGCCCGTGCGCTGATCGTCCGCCCCGAGCTCCTGCTCGCCGACGAGCCGACCGGCAACGTCGACCCGACGCTGGCGCGTCGCCTGCTGCGGCTCTTCATGGAGTTGCACAAATCGGGTACTTCGGTGGTCATCGCGACGCACGATCTCGGCCTGATGGACCAGTTCGACGGCGCGCGCCGCCTGGTGCTCGGCGACAGCCGCCTGCACATCTTCGAATGAGGGGGACCCCGTGGTCTCGCTGACCCGCACGGCGTCGCGCGCCAGGCCGCAGACGGCCGACGACCGGCCGCTGAAGCGCGACATGCCGCTGGTGCCGGCCGACACGATCGCCGGGCGCGCGCTGGTCACGGTGATCGCGATCATGACCTTCCTCGCCGCGCTCGCCGCCGGCGTCGCGATGCTGACGGCCGATGCCGCGCGCGACTGGCAGAGCGACGTCTCGCGCGAGATGACCATCCAGGTCCGCCCCGCCGAGGGCCGCGACCTCGACGCGGCGGTCAGCCAGGCCGCCGACATCGCGCGCCAGACGCCGGGCATCGCCTCGGTCGATCCCTATTCCAAGGCGGAGAGCGAGAAACTGCTGCAGCCCTGGCTTGGCGCCGGCCTCGACCTCGCCGACCTGCCGGTGCCGCGCCTCATCGTCATCAAGCTCGCGCCCGGTTCGCGGGTCGACAGCGTTGCGCTGCGTCTCGCCCTCGACGACAAGGTCCCGGGCGCGAGCCTCGACGACCATGGCGTCTGGCTGGCCCGGCTGGCGACCATGGCCCATGCGACGGTGGCGATCGGCATCGTCGTCTTCGTGCTCGTCCTCGTCGCGATGCTGCTCGCCGTCGCCTTCGCGACCCGCGGCGCGATGGCGGGCAGCAAGGAAATCATCGAGGTGCTGCATTTCGTCGGCGCAGCGGATTCCTTCATCTCGGGCCAGTTCCAGACGCACTTCCTGCGCCTCGGCCTGCGTGGCGGCGCGATCGGCGGCGGCATCGCGATCGTGTTCTTCTTCCTCGGCGGCCGTCTGCTCGGCCTGTCGCGCGCCAGCGCCGGCGGCGAGCAGATCGAGGCGATGTTCGGGAGTTTCGGCCTCGGGCTCGCCGGCTACGCGACCATCCTGCTCATCATTGGCGGGATCGCGTTCCTCACGGCCATCGTGTCGCGGACGATCGTGTACCGGCACCTGCGCAGCATGATGTAAAGGCGGCGTTAACCAAAGCTGGCACAACGCTTGTCAGCCGTCGCGCACCGAAAAGCCGTCTTTGCCGGCCAGATCGGTGCCCGATCTCGAAGTGCTGGGATTTTTGGCGATGAAACACATGCTCGCGGCCCTGGCGGCTGCGCTGTCATTCGCGGCGACTGTCCCCGCCCATGCCGACTTCGCCTCCTGCGTCGCCGGCCTGCGCGGCGCGGCGGCGGCGAAGGGCGTGTCGTCGCAGACCTTCGACCAGCTGACGGCGAATCTCGAGCCGAACCCCGACGTGCTCAAGTCCGAGGCCTATCAGCCCGAATTCAAGACGGCGATCTGGGACTATCTCGCCGGCCTCGTCGACGAGGAACGCGTCGAGGACGGGCGCGCGGCGATGCGCGAGAACGCCGCCGCTTTGCGCGCCGCCGAGGGTCGCTACGGCGTGCCGGCCTCGGTGATGACCGCCGTCTGGGGCGTCGAATCGAACTTCGGGCGCAACTTCGGCTCGAAGCCGGTGATCCAGTCGCTTGCCACGCTCACCTGCGAGGGCTCGCGCCGCGCTGGCTACTATCGCGGCGAGCTCCTGAACGCGATGAAGATCGTGCAGTCCGGCGACATCGACCCGCGCGACTTCAACGGCTCGTGGGCCGGCGCCTTCGGCCATACGCAGTTCATGCCGTCGACCTTCCTCGCCAGTGCCGTCGACGGCGACGGCGACGGACGCCGCGACATCGTCCACGACGCGGCAGACGCGCTCGCCTCCACCGGCAATTACCTGCGCAAGGCCGGCTGGCGCCCGGGCATGACCTGGGGCTTCGAGGTGCGCCTGCCCGAGGGCTACGCAGGACCGTCGGGCCGCAAGGGCAAGCAGCCGATGTCGAGCTGGGCGGCGCGCGGCATCACCCGTATCGACGGGCGTCCGCTCGGCGAGGGCACGGCCGGCCTGCTTCTGCCGGCTGGTCCCAACGGGCCAGCCTTCCTGGTCACCAAAAACTTCGACGCGATCTACGGCTACAACGCCGCCGAGAGCTACGCGCTGGCGATCGCGCTGCTGTCGGATCGGCTGCGCGGCCTGCCGGGCATCCAGACGCCATGGCCGACCGACGATCCCGGACTGTCTCGCGCCGACCGGCGCGAGGTGCAGACGCGCCTGCAGCAGCGCGGCTACGACATCGCTGGCAAGATCGACGGGGTGATCGGCGACAAGACGCGCGAGGCGATCGTCGATTTCCAGCAGAAGAGCGGGTTGCGGGCCGACGGGCGCGCCAGCCAGTCGGTGTTGGCGGCGCTTCGTCGCTGACGGCCCGTCAGTTGGCGAGACGACTGGCCCCGACGGCGCGCGCGCAGATGTTCTTCAAGTCCGCCGCCATGTCCTGGGCCCGCTTCACGAGGGCATAGAGCTCGTCGCGATCGTAGGTGCGCGCGTCGGCAATGCGACGGGTGGTTTCCGCGCCGATGAGCAGCAGCTCCGCCAGCCGCAGCAGCTCTTCGTTTCCCTCGATGATCGGCATCGCGGTCCTCGACTGAAGGCCTTCAACGAGGCGAACGCAGAGAGCATGGTGACAAGCCCCGCTTGCTCGACTTGGTTGCCGGCATTCGACTATAGTTCAAGCGACTAACGGTCAAAACGACGGACCGCGCAGGCGGGTCGGGGGCTTCCGGCTTGGAGCAGCGCAGAGATGAGCCGAGTCGAGCCGCGCGTGTCGATGCCGGCGCAGCCGCGCACGGCGACATCGACGGCGGCAAAAGGCCTGCAAAATCACTGAGCCGAAATCGTTGCTGTCAAAACCGCCGCACTGCCGGCGACGATGCATTCAGGACGCGGCAGCAGGTCGGCAACCCGAGCGTGCTTTTTGGCCGGGCAACGCGGACCGCGAGCGCGGCGCCGCCCGGACGGGGCCACCGCATACATCGCACATTTGGCCGGGCTGTCGCAGGAAGCTGCCCGTGTGCTCGATCGCCGCGAGTCAGATCGGGCTGGCACCAAGCTCCTGCTTGATCCGTCCCGCTTCCACCTCGATCTCGCGCTGCACGGCCGGGCTCAGCCGATCGAGGTTGCGATAGACCATCGCCATGCGGTTGTTGCCGCCGAGCTTCTGCTTGTTGCGGATCAGAAAGTCCCAGTAGAGCGGGTTGAACGGGCACGCGTCCTTGCCGGTGCGCGTTTTCACGTCGTAGCGGCAGTTGCGGCAATAATCGCTCATCCGGTCGATATAGGCGCCCGAGGCCGCGTAGGGCTTCGAGCCGATGATGCCGCCGTCGGCGAAGGTCGCCATGCCGTGCGTGTTCGGCAGTTCGACCCATTCGTAGGCGTCGGCGTAGACGACCATGTACCAATCGTTGATCTCGTCGGGGTGCACGCCGAGCAGCATCGCCAGATTGCCGGTCACCATCAGGCGCTGGATGTGATGGGCGTAGGCGTGCCGGGCGGTCGTCTGCACCGCCTCCCGCACGCAGTTCATCTCGGTCTCGCCCGACCAGTACATCCACGGCAATTTGCGGTCGGCCTTCAAAGCGTTGAGTTGCTTGAACGCCGGCATCTTCAGCCAATAGATGCCGCGCATATACTCGCGCCAGCCGATGATCTGGCGGATGAACCCCTCGACCGCATTTAGGGGCGCGCGGCCGGCACGGTAGGCGGCCTCGGCGCGACGGCAGACGTCGAGCGGGTCGATCAGCCCGAGGTTCATCGCCGCCGAGATGATGGAATGCCACATCCACGGCTCACCCTCGACCATGGCGTCCTGGTAGTCGCCGAAGCCGGCCAGGATATTGTCGATGAAATCGGCGACGATCGCCTCCGCCTCGTCCGGCGTGGTCGCGTAGCCGAAGCCGTCGAGCGAGCCGAAATTGTCGGGAAACAGCCGCGCGACGTCCTTGATCGCGCGGGCGGTCGTGGCGTTCGGCGCCACGAAACGGTGAGGCGGTGGCGTCAGCCGCTTCGGCATCGCCTTGCGGTTCTGCTTGTCGAGGTTCCACGCGCCGCCCACCGGCTTTTCGTCATCCATCAGGATCGCGTAGCGGCGCCGCATCTCGCGATAGAAGAACTCCATGCGGAGCTCCTTCTTGCCGTCGGCCCAGGCGGCGAAGTCGCGAGCCGTGCAGAGGTAGCGATCGTCCTCGCGGATCTTGAACGGCACGTTCGATTCCGCCGCAAACGCCTCGAACGCTTCCATCAGCCGGTATTCACCGGGGGCGGTGACGACGACCTCGTCGAAGTCGCCGTCAGCCAGCGCGCGGCGCACCTCGCCGATCAGCGAGCCCGAATTGCCGTCGTCCTCGTAGCCGACGTAGCGGACGCGCACCTTGCGCTTGCGCAGGCGCTCGGCCAATCCGCGCATGCCGGCGAAGACGAGAGCGATCTTCTGCTTGTGGTGCCTGACATAGGTCGCCTCCTCGCGGACCTCGGCGAGCAGCACGGTGTCGCGCTTGGCGTCGAGATCACGCAGCGAGGAGAGGCGATCGTCGGAGATCTGGTCGCCGAGGACGAGGCGAAGGGTGTTGGGCAAGGGCCGGCTTTCGTGATTGGGCGCGTCCAGCCGCCAATACCGTTGCTCGATTGGGCTTGGCGCTGCGTCGCTTCGTCCTAGCCTCTCCTGTGGTCGCTAAAGCACGCCGGCGATCATAAGCGACTCTCGACGTCCGCAGTCACGCTTCGGCCGCTATGCGGCTTCTCTAAGCCCGGATATGACCGAGAGCCCGTGCGTCCTCGAAACGACAGACGCGACCACAGCATGCTGGCGATGATCCGTTCCCGACGAGAGGCTCCGCGCGGCGGCGCGCAGCGGCTCATCGGCGGCCCGCTCGCGGCGCTCGCGCTGGCGTCGGCGCTCGGCGGCTGCATCCCGAACGCCGTCGTACCGAACACCACCCTCGATGTGCCCGGCAGCTACCGCTACGCCGCACCGAAGAACGGCGGCGCGCCGCTCGAGGATCACGCGACGGACTGGTGGCGGACCTTCCGCTCGCCGGAGCTGACCCGCTTCATGGAGGCGACGGAGGTGCAGAACCTCGACGTCGCCGCAGCGATCGGACAGGTCGAGCAGGCGGACGCCCTGGTGCGCCAATCCGGCGCGGCGCTCCTGCCGTCGATCACGGCCAACGACTCGGTGACGCGCTCGCTGTCGTCGTCGTCGATCTTCACCGGCGTCGGATCGTCGAGCGGCGGGGGGGCGAGCGGCGGCTTGACCGGGACGTCGACGATCGTCAGCGGCTCGTTCAGCAACACGCCGCGCACCGACCTCGTCGCCTCGTTCGGCGCCAGCTACCAGCTCGACTTCTGGGGAAAGAACCGCGCGACCTACAAGGCCGCCCAAGACAACGCCACGGCGAACCGCTGGAACCGGCAGACGGTGCAGCTCACCTCGCTCGCCTCGACCGCGACGACCTATTACACGATCCTCACGGCGCGCGAGCGCATCGCCTACGTCCGCCAGAACATCAAGGCGTCGAGCGAGATCCTCAAGCTGATCCAGCTGCGTCAGACGGCCGGCACCGCGACCGATCTCGACGTCGCCCAGCAGGCGGCTCTGGTGGCCAACCTGAAGGCGTCGATCCCCCCGCTGCAGGTCACCGAGGCCCAGAACATCGCGGCGCTTGCCGTGCTGCTCGGCAATGCGCCCGAGCATGTCGAGGTGGTCGCGCGCAGCGTGCTCCAGATGCCGGTGCCGACGATCGCGCCCGGCATCCCCTCGGAGGTGCTCACCCGGCGCCCCGACGTCGCCTTTGCGGAGGCGAGCCTCGCCTCCGCGCACGGCAATCTCGTCGCGGCGCGCGCGGCGTTCTTTCCGCAGCTCAACCTGACGGCGCAGGGCGGCTTCGAGAGCCTGGCTCTGAAGACCTTGTTCTCGCCGGCATCGACCTTCTACACGGCCGCCTTCAGCCTGGCCCAGCCGATCTTCGACGGCGGGCTGCTGCAGGGGCAGTTCGACCAGCAGAAGGGCATCCAGGACCAGCTTGCCGCGCAATACAAGAAGTCGGTGGTCACCGCCTTTTCGGACGTGGACAGGGCGCTTGCCGCCCTCAAGCTTTACGCCGAACAAGAAGAATTGACCCGCCAATCCCTTGTGGCCTCGCGGCGCGCCTTCCAATTGTCGCAGGACCGATTGAAGCAGGGTGTGCTCGATGTCGTCACGTTATTGCAAACAGAGCAGACGCTGTTTACCACCCAGGACACGTTGATCCAGGTGCGGCTGCTCCGCTTCACCGAGGCGGTCGCGCTCTATCAGGCGCTGGGTGGCGCCTATGCCGGCGGCACGAAGGGGACCAGGGGCGGCACGTGAGCCTCGCGCGACCGGTCCCGTAGCGAGGAGACCGATCGAAATGAGGCGGATCTGGCGATTTCTCGCCTGGGCGACAGGGATCGCGGTGGTCATCGCGCTGGCGATCCCGCTCTTCACGACCAGCCTCCTGAACAAGCCGGGCGCCGGGAAACCTGCGGGCGGTCACGGCAAGCACGGCGGCAGCGAGGAAGGGCCGATCCCGGTGCTGGAAGCGGTGGCACGCCAGGCCGACGTACCGGTCTACGTCGAGGGCGTCGGCACGGGACAGGCGCTGAACTCGGTGCTGGTCCGCTCGCAGGTCGACGGCATCCTCCTGAAGCTGAATTTCGTCGAGGGGCAGGACGTCAAGGCCGGCGACCTCATCGCGCAGATCGATCCGCGCCTCTACAAGGCCACCTACGACCAGAACGTCGCCAAGAAGAAACAGGACGAGGCGGTGCTCTCCAACGCCAAGCTCGACCTCGCCCGCTACAAGATGCTGGCCCAGACCAAGGCCGGCACGCAGCAGCAGTACGACACGCAGATCGCCACCGTGCAGCAGGACGAAGCGCAGGTCGCGCTCGATCAGGCGATGATCGATTCCTCGGCGACGACGCTCTCCTACACCAACATCACGTCGCCGATCGCAGGCCGCGTCGGCATCCGCAACGTCGACGTCGGCAACCTGATCCACGCGACCGACACGACGGGGATCGTGACCATCTCGCAGATCCAGCCGATCAGCGTGTTCTTCAACGTGCCGCAGCAGGAGCTGCCGCGCATCAACAAGGCCTCGTTGATCGGGCAGCTCGACGTCCAGGCGACGGATTCGAACGGCGTGCACGTCGTCGACCACGGCGTGCTCGCGGCGGTCAACAACACGATCGACGCGACGACCGGCACCGTGAAGCTGCGCGCCAACTTCCCCAACCACGATCTGCAGCTGTGGCCCGGCATCTTCGTCAACGTCCGCCTGAGGGTTCAGACGTTGCAGAACGCCGTGGTCATCCCGGTCGGCGCGCTGCAGCGCGGGCCGAAGGGCGCGTTCGTGTTCACCGTCGTGCAGGCGAAGGACAAGGACGGCAAGGACAAGCCGACGGCCAAAGTGATCGACGTGACGGCCGGCCAGCAGGACGATACGCAGGTGGTGATCGAGACCGGTCTCAAGGCCGGCAATACGGTCGTCACCTCCGGCTTCCAGAAGCTGACCGACGGGGCCAAGATCGCGCCGTCGCCCGACAGGGCGGCCGAGCGCGCCGCCGCTGAAAGCGGTGGGCCGGCCTTGCACGAACAGGGCGTGACGCCGCCGACGGAAAGCGCGAGGACGCCCGGCCGCCCGCACGGTCGCCATCAGGATTCGAATACCGAATGAGCATCTCGGCGCTCTTCATCCGGCGGCCGGTGGCGACGCTGCTGCTCGCCATCGCCGTGCTGCTCGGGGGTGCGCTCGGCTACAATTACCTCGCCGTCGCGGCGCTGCCGCAGGTCGACTTCCCGACGATCCAGATCACCACGCAGCTGCCAGGCGCCAGCCCGCAGACCATGTCGGAGCTCGTAACCGCGCCGCTCGAGCGCCAGCTCGGGCAGATCCCGTCGCTGACCACGATGACCTCGTCCTCGGCCTTCGCGCTGTCCGAGATCACGCTGCAGTTCGATCTCAACCGCAACATCGACGACGCCGCGCAGGACGTGCAGGCGGCGATCAACGCCGCCGGCTCGACGCTGCCGAAGAACCTGCCCTATCCGCCCGTCTACTCGAAGGTGAACCCGGCCGACACGGCGGTCATCGAGATCGCGTTGACCTCGAAGACGATCCCCGTGCGCGCGATGAGCGATCTCGCCGATACGTTGATCGGGCAGCGCCTCTCCGAGGTCTCCGGCGTCGGCCACGTCGGCATCCTCGGCGGCGTCAAGCCGGCGGTGCGCATCCAGGCCGATCTTTCGCGCCTCGCCGACTACGGCGTCGGCATGGAGGATCTGCGCACCGCGATCGCCAACGCCAACGTCGCCGGCGCCAAGGGGTCGCTCGACGGGGTCAAGCAGGCTTACTCGATCGGTGCCAACGACCAGCTCGAGAACGCCGACGCCTACCGCAACGTGGTCGTCACCTATCGCAACAACGCGCCGGTGCTGATCTCCGACGTCGCCGACGTCGTCGACGGGCTCGAGAACGCCCATGTCGCCGGCTGGTACAACGGCCAGCCCGCCGTCATCATCGACGTGCAGCGCCAGCCGGGCGCCAACGTCGTTCAGACCGTCGCGCGCCTGCGCGCCGAGCTCGACAAGCTGAAGGTGCAGCTGCCGGCCGGCGTCGACCTGTCCGTCGTCAACGATCGCACCGGCACGATCAAGGCCTCGATCGCCGACGTGCAGTTCACGCTGATGCTGTCGGTCGTCCTCGTCGTGCTGGTCGTGCTCGTCTTCCTGCGCTCGATCCGCGCCACCTTCATTGCCGGCGTGGCGCTGCCGCTGTCGCTGATCGGCACGTTCGGCATGATGTATTTCCTCGGCTTCAGCCTCGACAATCTGTCGCTGATGGCGTTGACGATCGGCACCGGCTTCGTCGTCGACGACGCGATCGTGATGATCGAGAACATCGTCCGCCATCTGGAGATGGGCGAGGAACCGATCCACGCGGCGCTCAAGGGCGCGCGCGAGATCGGCTTCACGGTGATCTCGCTGACCGTGTCGCTGATCGCCGTGTTCATCCCGCTCCTGTTCATGACCGGGATCGTCGGGCGCATGTTCCGCGAGTTCGCGCTGGTGCTGACGATCGCCGTCGTCGTCTCGGCGATCGTCTCGCTGACCCTGACGCCGATGATGTGCGGCCAGTTGCTGCGGCGCGGCGAGGAGGACCATGGAAAGCCGCCGGGACGCCTGGCGCGGCTCGGCGACAGCTTCACGGCGCGCTATCGCGGCAGCCTCGAATGGGTGCTGCGCCATCAGACGCTGATGCTCCTCGTCACCGTCGGCACGCTGGCCGCGACGCTGGTGCTCTACGCCTATATCCCGAAGGGCTTCCTGCCGCCCGAAGATACGGGCCTGATCTCCGCCGTGACGGACGCCGACGCCTCGGTGTCGTTCGAGGAGATGTCGCGGCTGCAGAAGCGCGTCGCGGCGATCATCCGCGACGATCCGGCGGTCGAAGGCGTCACCTCGGTCGTCGGCGTCGGCACCGTCAACGCGACGCCGAACTCGGGCAAGCTCTCGATCGTGCTCAAGCCGCGCAAGTCCGGCCGCGACGGCGTCAAGGCGATCATCGCGCGCCTGCGCGACGAGCTGGCGACGCTGCCGAAGATCGCCGTCGCCTTCCAGAGCGTGCAGGACATCCAGATCACCGCGCAATCCTCGCGCGCGCAGTACCAGTACACGCTGAACGGCACCAAGACCGCCGACGTCGACGAATGGTCGAAGAAGCTCGTCGCGGCGATGCGCGGATCGCCGGTGCTGCGCGACGTCGCCTCCGAGGCCGAGGACGGCGGTCAACGGCTCTTCGTCAAGATCGACCGCAAGCTCGCCGGCCGCCTCGGCATCTCGGTGCAGAACATCAACGACACGCTCTACGACGCGTTCGGGCAGCGTCAGGTCTCGACGATCTACGGGCAGACGAACCAATATCGCGTCGTGCTGGAGGCGCAGCCCCGTTACCTCGCCGACTCCGCCTCGCTCAAAAATCTCTACGTGTCGTCGGACGTCGCCGCGCAGGTGCCGCTGTCGACCTTCACCACGCTGACCCACGATACGGCACCGCTCTCGGTCCAACACACCGAGCAGTTCCCGGCGGTCACGATCAGCTTCAATCTGCAGGAGGGCCAGTCGCTCAGCGACGCCGTGCAGGCGATCGCCGACGCCAGCACGGCGATCGGCATGCCGGCCTCGATCACCGGCGTGTTCGCCGGCGACGCGGCGGAATTCGCAAGCTCGCTGAAGAACGAGCCCTGGCTCATCCTGGCCGCGGCGATCACCATCTACATCGTGCTCGGCGTGCTCTACGAGAGCG
>CAZZZM010000002.1:6374-36009 GCA_964658465.1 uncultured Nakamurella sp. | reverse complement strand
ACCGGCGCGGTCGGCCGCGAGCGCATCGAGCTCGCGACGGAGGCCGATCTTGCGGCCAATCGCCATGCCGACGGCAGCGACGCGGACGCGATCGAGGCGTGGGAAGAACGCGGCATCCTGGGCACGCAGCTCGGCCCCAACCGGAACGGACGCAAGTGGTAATGCCCGCAGCTCTCGCACCTTACGTGACGCCGCACACCATCACGTGGGCGATCATCGCCCTGTCGATCCTCGGGGTCATCGCACGGCCCTTCAAATGGCCGGAGTTCATCTGGGCCACCGGCGGCGCGATCCTTCTCGTCGCGCTGCGGCTGCTGTCTCCGCAAAAGGCATGGGACGGGATCCTGAAGGGTCTCGACGTCTATCTTTTCCTGATCGGCATGATGGCCCTGGCCGAGGTCGCGCGCCGGGAGGGCCTGTTCGACTGGCTCGCCTCGCTGGCGGTGCGCGGCGCCAAGGGCTCGGCCTCGCGCCTGTTCGCGCTGGTCTACGCCGTCGGCACGGTCGTCACGATCTTCCTGTCCAACGACGCGACCGCCGTCGTGCTGACGCCGGCCGTCTACGCGGCGGCGAAGACGGCGAAGGCCGAGCCGCTGCCGTATCTCTTCATCTGCGCGCTGATCGCCAACGCCGCGAGCTTCGTGCTTCCGATCTCGAACCCCGCCAACCTGGTCGTCTTCCGCGATCACATGCCGCCGCTGGCGCAATGGCTGGTGCGGTTCGGCGTCGCCTCGATCGCCTCGATCGTCGTCACGTTCCTGGTCTTGCGCTGGTCGCAGCGCAAGAACCTCGGCGAGGCGATCGAGACAGACGTCGAGGCCAAGACGCTGTCGACGAGCGGCAAGATCGCCGGCCTCGGCATCGTCGCCACCGGCATCGCCCTCATCGCGGCCTCCGCCTTCGATCTCTCCCTCGGCCTGCCGACCTTCATCGCCGGCCTGCTCACCGTGGCGATCGTGCTCCTCGTCAAGCGCGAGGGGCCGTGGAACACGATGAAGGATATCTCGTGGGCCGTCCTCCCGCTCGTCGCCGGCCTCTTCGTCCTCGTCGAAGCGTTGGAGACGACGGGCGTGCTGGCGACGATCGGCAATCAGCTAAAGGCGCTCGCCCAGCATTCCGACCTCGAGGCCGGCTGGATCAGCGGCGTCACGATCGCGATCGCCTGCAACCTCGTCAACAACCTGCCGGCGGGGCTGCTGGCCGGCGCGGCCGTGCACGCGGCCCACGTGTCCGACCGGGTCGCCGGCGCGATCCTCGTCGGCGTCGACCTCGGCCCGAACCTCTCGGTCACCGGTTCGCTGGCGACGATCCTCTGGCTCACCGCGATCCGCCGCGAGGGGGAGGACGTAGGCGCGTGGACGTTCATGAAGCTCGGGCTGCTGGCCATGCCGGCGGCGCTCGTCGCGGCGCTCGCCGCGCTGCTGTTCCTATCCTGACGCCCGCCCCGGAGCCCCTATGTTTTTGCTTTACCCATTCATTATCCTCGCCGGTGCGCTGCAGGCGATCGGCAACGCGATGAACGCGCAATTGCGCGGACGCCTCGTCAATCCCTGGCTGGCGGCCACCGTGTCGTTCCTGCCGATCGTCTTCGTCTTTCTCACGCTGTTCTTCGTCATGCCGACGCCGCTGCCGACGCTGGAGACCTTGGGCAAGATGCCCTGGTACGCGCCGCTCGGCGGCGCCGCCGGTGCGGTCGCGGTGTTCGGCGGCCTAGCCTTCATCGACAAGGTGGGCGCCGGACCGTTCAACGGCCTGGCGCTGACCGCCAACATCCTGACCTCGCTGGCGATGGATGCGTTCGGGTTGTTCGGGCTGAACGCCTCCGGCTTCCAGCTCATGCCGTGGCTCGGCGGCCTCCTCATGGCGGTGGGCGTGATCTTCATCGCCGCCACCGGCGGCAAGAGCGACGACGGCGAGACCAAGAGCGCAGCCAGCAAGCTGCTCTATCCGTTCATCCTCGTCGCCGGCGCGCTGATGGCGATCGGCGTCGTGTGGAACGCGCAGCTGCGCACCGCCCTGGTGAACCCCTGGCTTGCGGCGGCCATATCGTTCATCCCCGTCGCCTTCATCTTCGCGGTGATGTTCCTGCTGCGGCCGTCGCCGCTGCCGACGCGTAACGACGTCGCCGGGGTCAAATGGTGGATGCCGCTGGCCGGCATCACCGGTGCCGTAGCCGTGTTCGCGGGCCTGCTGTTCGTCGACAAGGTCGGCGCCGGTGCCTTCAACGGGCTGCTCATCACCGCCAACCTTTTGACCTCGGTGGCGATGGACCATTTCGGATGGCTCGGGATGCCCAAGGTGAAGGCCGGCCCGGCCCGTCTTCTCGGAGCCGGTCTGATGGTCGGCGGGATCGTGCTGATCTCGTTGTTCTGATCGGCTCGTCGGCCGCCGCCGACCCGGCCAAGCGCCGAAGCCGCGCCTGGCGCGACCGGGTCGGCGGCGGCTGCGTCATGCCCGGCAGGTCGTTTTGCGCGCGACGCTCACTCTTGTTATTTCTGGGACGTGGAGGGCCTGGTTGATTCGCTCGCCCGGGTAACCCGCCGTTAACCATTCCGGCGCTTGACTGCGCGCAACCTCTGCCGCGAGGCACAGCCAGACTGGATTGAGACGATGACGGCATATTCCCTCGATTCCCTCGATCTCGCCGCGCTGCTTTGCTCGCGCGTCTGCCACGACGTGATCAGCCCGGTCGGTGCGATCGCCAACGGACTCGAGGTCCTGGAATCCGAGAAGGATCCGGACATGCGCGGCTTCGCGATGGATCTGATCAAGAAGTCGACCGCCGTCGCCTCGGCCCGTCTGCAGTTCTGCCGATTGGCCTTCGGCGCCGCCGGCTCGGCCGGTGCCTCGATCGACACCGGCGACGCCGAGAGCGTGGCCCGCGGCCTCATCGCCGACGAGAAGACCAAGCTGGTCTGGAATGCGACCCGCGCGCTGCTTCCCAAGAACAAGGTCAAGCTGATCCTGAACATGGTCCTGATGGCCGGCCAGACGATCCCGCGCGGCGGCGTGATCACCGTGACGCTCGACGGCCTGGACAACGCCATGACGATCAAGGTCGAGGCGACCGGCACCAACGCCAAGCTGCAGAGCCATTGGCCGCATCTTCTCGCCGGCGAGCCCGAGGGCGGCGTCGATGCGCACGGCATCCAGCCCTATTACGCGGGTCTCGTGGCCCGCGAGGCGCACCTCAACGTCACCGCCGTCGCCGAAGACGGCAAGGTGACGCTCGCGGCGGTTCCCGACGGGACCGCCATGCCGGCGATCGACACCGGCATGATCGGCGTCGCCGCCACCGCCGCCTGACGCGCGGCCGGCCTCACATCGGCTTGTGCCGGCGCCTGTGGGAGCGGCCGGACGTCGTCGCCTCGTGCGGGAAGATCACCGGTTCGCACGCCGGCGACAGCTGCGCGTGCTTGGCCTGAAGGCAGGCGAGGATCGGGCCCTCGTTCGGGATGAAGTCCTGGCACAGCCGGAACACGTCCGGGGTGCAGGCCTCCTGCTCGGCTTCGGTGCCGCTCTGCGCCATGGCCGGGGTCGACGCCAGCGCCGCGAGCGCAAGGAAGAGAGCCGCCGATCTGCGGAGCATGACGTGACCTTTCTTGACGAGTCGTGAGATCGCGCTGACTAGCACGCTGGTGCGGGCACCGTTGTGCGTTTGGGGCCACGCCGATCCACATTAGGCGCCGTGCTTGTGCCATCGGCGGAAGTCGCCCATATCTGCGGCGACAGGTCCGGGCTCGTCTTCCAGCGCAAGGCGCCCACGAGAGAGGTCGCAAATGTTCATCCACACCGAGACGACGCCGAACCCGGCGACGCTCAAGTTTCTCCCGGGCGGCAAGGACGTGCTGCCGGGCGGTACGCTCGACATCCGCGACAAGGCCGGCGCCGCCTCCTCGCCGCTGGCCCGCGCGTTGTTCGACATCGACGGCGTCGACGGCGTCTTCTACGGTTCGGACTTCATCTCCGTCACCAAGTCCGACGCTGCCGACTGGCAGGCGTTGAAGCCGGCCGTGCTCGGCACGATCATGGAGCACTTCACCTCCGGCGCGCCGCTTCTCGTGGACGACAGCGCCGTCGACCGCAGCGAGTTCGAGGAATTCTTCGATCCCGACGACGCCGAGATCGTCGACACGATCAAGGACCTCATCGAGACCCGCGTCCGCCCCGCCGTGGCCGGCGACGGCGGCGACATCCGCTTCCGCGGCTTTCGCGAAGGCACCGTCTACCTTGCGATGAAGGGCTCGTGCCAGGGCTGCCCGTCGTCCACCGCGACGCTGCAGCACGGCATCCAGAACCTGCTGTCGCATTTCGTGCCCGAGGTCGAGCACGTCGAGCAGATGTAGCACCGGCCGTCGTCGTCTCGGACGCAGCGCCGGACGATGGCTGAGGCGGCTCAGCGGCCTAGCCGCTCGGCCTGAATCGCCCGGAACGTTTGCGAGTAACCGAGATAATGCGCGATGTTGACGCGCATCATCTCGCGTCGCGCGTCATCGAGCCGTGTCATCGGCGCGGCGGGTCGGCCGCCGTACATCCAGCCTGATTCCAGCACCTGGCCCGGCGTTGTGCGGGCGCCGGCGGCGACGAGCACGTCGTCCTGCACCCAGGTGTCCTCCGCCAACACGGCCCCGATGCCGACGAGCGATTCATCCCCGATCCGCACCGGCCCCATGCGCACGTTGTGGCCGATTGTCGTATCGCGGCCGATGACGATCTCGCCGCTGCCGGCGCGCATGACGGTGTTGTCCTGCACGTTGGTGTTCTCGCCGACGTAGATCGAACCGAGCGCTGCGTCGGCGACGCAACTGAAGAACAGGCTCGAGCCCGGCGCGCAGATGAGCCGGCCGGCGCGTTGCGCGGTATGGGCGATGAAGACGGCATCGCCGAAGTCCTGCGCGGTGGGTGGAAACGCCCGCTCGCTACCCTGCTGCGCGCGGACGCTGGCGGCGCGGCGCGCCAGTTCACCCGCCCACAATTCGCGCACCGGCTTCGCCGGGGTGCCGCGGTAGAGCCAACCGGCATCGAGCCGCTTGCGCGGGAAGACGGTCGAGCCCGCCTCGATCACCACGTCTGAACCGACCACGGCGTCGTCGAGGATCGTGACGTCGTCCTCGATGACGCAATTGTCGCCGACGGTGCAGGCGTGGACGCAGACGTTGGCGCCGACGGCGACGTTGTCGCCGATGCGGCAGGGCGTCGTGTCGTGGACGATATGCACCGTGGCGCGGTGACCGAGATGCACGTTGGCGCCGATCGTCACGCGCTCGCCGTCGGCGCGCACCACGCTGTCCTCGCCGAGCCAGGCGCCGGCCCCGATCGTCGCGCGGCCGAGCACCGCCGAGCGGGGGCCGGCGAAGGCGGGCGCACTTGCGAAGACGGGAAGCGTGCCGGCGAACGGCAGGACGAGCGAGGGCTGCATGACGTGGGGAGGTAGATCGCCCGCGCGTCCGCGGCAAGCCGCGCCCGCCTTACTGCCGGGGCAGCGCGCCGGCTCCCGACCTCGCTGCGCTCGCCCGGAAGGACGGCGGCGACTTGAGGTAGTCGGAGAGGTAGCCGATCTTGCCCTCGACATCGAGCCGCGCGACCGAGGCGACCTCGTCACGAAAGGCGTCGCCGCTCGTCAGCGTGCCGGTCATCGTCCAGGTCGAGATCAGCCAGCCGGGCTCGGCATCGAGCGTGCCAGCCGGCGACCAGCGGATGTCGGCGAAGCGGCGGCGGAGCAGGCGCATCAGGCGGATCGCGCGGCGTCGCCCGTGCACCGGCTGCAGGCCCGGCAGGAGCAGCAGCACGTTGTCGGCGAGGACCGCGCCGGCGCGCTCGACATCGTTGGCCGAGATCGCATCGAAGAACGCCTGCATGAACGCCCCCGGCGTGGCCGGCCGGGGCGGTGGGGTCGCAGCCATGTCGGCGTCGCTCCGCAAACGAGCTTCGGGTGGGCGAGCCCGAAGCTTTAGGCGCGGTGCGAAGATTCGGCGAGCCCGCGCGACGCGTACCCACCGGACTTTTCACGCCGAGCCGAGCGTGACCGTCAGCGGCGAGAGCCAGGCGCGCTCGCGATCGAGATCCGCCATCTTCGCCCGGAAGGCGTGACGCTGAGCATCGCTCATCCGCGACGTAAGCGCCGCGATAATGTCGGCAAGCCGCTCGCCCGGCGCGATCGGCGGGAGCGGCGCGAGCCGATCGGGGCAGGGGGTAGACTTCAACGCGACACCTCACGCGAACGCGACACGCTTTCAGCCTAGCCCGCCGGCGCTTATGATCGCGTAAAGGCGCGCAGGCCCGCGCAAGCCGCGTGGGCGACGATCGGCGCACCGCCACGAGCCCGAAAGCCGCATGGACCTTCCCGCGCATCGTCTCGTCGAGCTGTTCCTCGACATGATCGCCGCCGAGCGCGGCGCGGCGGCGAACACGCTCGACGCCTACCGCCGCGACCTCACCGCCTACGCGGTCGGGCTCGTCGCGCGCGGGCGCACGCCGCTCGACGCGGCGACGGACGACCTGCGCGCCTATCTCGCGACGCTTGAGGCGCAGGGCTTCAAGGCCACCTCCGCGGCGCGCAAGCTCTCGGCGATCCGCCAGTTCCACCGCTTCCTCGTCGCCGAAGGCAAGCGCACCGACGACCCCGCGCAGATCCTGGAAGGGCCGCGCCAGGGCCAGCGGCTGCCGAAGATCCTGTCGGTGAAGGAGGTCGACCGCCTGCTCGCCGTCGCGAAGGAAGGACTCGAGCTAGAGACACGGCCGCTCGGCGAGCGACTGCGCGCAGCGCGGATGAACGCGCTGCTCGAGCTGCTCTACGCGACGGGCCTACGCGTCACCGAGCTGGTCTCGCTGCCGCGCCACGCGCTGCGCGGGCGCGATCCGCTCATCGCCATCAAAGGCAAGGGTGGCCGCGAGCGGCTGGTCGTCGTCTCCGAGCCCGCGCGGCAGGCGGTGGCGCTCTATCTGCAGGCGCTGAAGCAGCGGCTGCCCGGCACCGCCGACGGACCGTGGCTGTTCCCCGCCGATTCGGAAGCCGGCCATCTCACGCGGCAGGCCTTCGCCCGCGATCTGAAGATGGTGGCCGCCGCCGCCGGCATCGCGACCGCACGCGTCAGTCCGCACGTGTTGCGGCACGCCTTCGCCTCGCACCTGCTGCAGAACGGCGCGGACCTCCGCATCGTGCAGGAGCTGCTCGGCCACGCCGACATCGCGACGACGCAGATCTACACGCACGTGCTCGACGAGCGGATGAAGGCGATGGTGCGCGACCTGCACCCGATGGGGGACGCGCGGGAGTAGGGCGGCGGCTCTCGTAGCTTGAAAGCAGGCGGGATGGAGCACGGAGGTATTTTTCCTACCCGCTTAGGCGTCGACGATCGCTGCATTGGCGCACTTCGCCGAACAAAAGAAACGATTCCTGCCCGCTCTATGCGAGTCTTTCTTTCACGCACGGTGGACGGATGCCGTGTCGATGGAAACAAAACGAGCGGGAGATCGATAGATGACGAAGACTCTTGGGGCCTTCAGCCTCGTCGCAATGATGGCCGTCGCTGCGCCGGCCTTTGCCGAGGACTTTCCGGCGACGCCGCTGAGCCCGGCGGCACCGACCAACCTGCCGGGCGAGGCGCTGATCCCCGGCCTGCCGGAGGCGGTCGCCGTGTTCAACGGCGTCACCGCGCCGATCCTGCAGCCGATCCTCGTGCCCGGCGCCGCCGTCGCGGCAGCCCCGGCGGCGGCGGCGGTTCATCATCGGCATCACCACCATCTGGCGTCGCGCCACCACCACGCGCGTCACGTCGGCTAGGGCACGGCAGAGGAAGGTGTGAGGCCGGACGATCCGGCCTCACACGTGCTCGACGGAGACGATCCCCGGGATCGCCTTGAGGGCGCCGGCGATCTGCGGCGTGATCTTGAAGCGTCCTGGCACTTCGATCTCGGTCTCGGCGCGGTCCGGCGTCATGGCGACGATCGACACGCGGCCGTCGCCCTTCTCCTTCAGCATCGCGCCGATCGAGGCCAGCGGCTCGGCCGAGCGCACGAAGATCTGCAGGCCCTTCTGCATGCGCGCCGCCGCCTGGTCGAGCGACTCGACGGAGACGATGCGCGCGCGCACGTCCTCGCCTTCGAGCTGCGCCTGAATGCCGAGCAGCAGCGAGGCGCCCTTCACGAGCTGGTCGCGGAACTGGTCGAGCCCTTCCTGGAACAGGATCGCCTCGTACTGGCCCGATTGATCGGAGAGCTGGACGATGCCCATCTTCGAACCCGAGCGCGTGCGCCGCTCGGCGCGATCGAGCACCGTGGCGGCGAGCCGGCCCGCGCCGGCGCCGCCCTTCACCGCGCGCACGAACTCTGCCCAGCGCTGCACCCGCATGCGGCCGAGCACGCTGGCATAGCCGTCGAGCGGATGCCCCGACAGGAAGAAGCCGACCGAGTCGAACTCGCGCCGCAGCCGGTCGGCGAGCGGCCAGCCCGGCACCTTGGGCAACGCCAGCGTCTCGGTGGTGTCGGCGCCGAACAGCGCGCTCTGGCCGGCCGCCTTCTCGGCCGATCGCCGATTGGCGACGGCGAGCAGCGTCTCGATGCCGGCGAAGACCTTGGCGCGATCGTCGTCGAGATCGTCGAAGGCACCGGCGGAGCACAGGCTCTCCAGCACGCGCTTGTTGACGTCCTTCGGGTTCAAACGATTGGCAAAATCGGCGAGGTCGGCGAAGCGACGGTCGCCGCGCGTCGCGACGATGCCTTGCGCCTGGCCGTCGCCGACGCCCTTGATCGCCGACAGCGCATAGCGGATTCCGAAGCCGAACTTGCTTTCGCCGCCGCGGCCGTCCGGATGCACCTCGAAGTCCGGGCCGCTCGCCGCGACCGACGGCGGCAGCACGACGATCCCCATGCGGCGCGCCTCGTTGGCGAATTCCGACAGCTTGTCGGTGTTCGGCTTGTCGAGCGTCATCGAGGCGGCGAGGAACTCGACCGGATGGTTGGCCTTGAACCAGGCGGTCTGGTAGGCGATCAAGGCATAGGCGGCCGCGTGGCTCTTGTTGAAGCCGTAGTCGGCGAACTTCGCCAGCAGCTCGAAGATCTCCTTCGCCTGCTTGTCCTTGAGGCCGCCCTTCACGGCGCCGGAGACGAAGCGCTCGCGCTGGGCGTCCATCTCGGCCTTGATCTTCTTGCCCATCGCGCGGCGCAGCATGTCGGCCTCGCCGAGCGAGTAGCCGGACAGGATCTGCGCGATCTGCATCACCTGTTCCTGGTAGATGATGACCCCGAAGGTCTCCTTCAAAACGGTCTCGATCTTCGGGTGGATGTAGTCGGCCGCCTGCTCGCCGAGCTTCACCGCGCAATAGGTGGGGATGTTGGCCATCGGGCCGGGGCGGTAGAGCGCGACGAGCGCGATGATGTCCTCGAAACGGTCGGCGCGCATCTCGACCAGCGCCTTGCGCATGCCGCCGGATTCCAGCTGGAACACGCCGACCGTCTCGCCGCGCCCCAGCATCTCGTAGGTCTTGGCGTCGTCGAGCGGGATCTTCTCGATGTCGACGGCGATCCCGCGCTGCGCGAGCAGCTTCACCGCCGTCGCCAGCGTGGTGAGGGTCTTCAGCCCCAGGAAGTCGAACTTCACCAGCCCGGCGGGCTCGACCCATTTCATGTTGAACTGGGTCGCCGGCATGTCGGACTTCGGGTCGCGGTAGAGCGGCACGAGCTCGTCGAGCGGCCGGTCGCCGATGACGATGCCCGCGGCATGCGTCGAGGCGTTGGAGTACAAACCCTCGAGCGTCTGCGCGATATCGAGCAGTCGCGCCACCTTGGGCTCGGCGGCGGCGGCCTCCTGCAGCCGCGCCTCGCCCTCGATCGCCTGCTTCAGCGTCACCGGCTTCGCCGGATTCTGCGGCACCAGCTTGGCCAGCTTGTCGACCTGGCCGAGCGGCATCTCCAGGACGCGGCCGACGTTGCGCACCACGCCGCGCGCCAGGAACGAGCCGAAGGTGATGATCTGCGCGACCTTGTCAGCGCCGTAGCGGTCGCGCACGTAGCGGATCACTTCGTCGCGTCGATCCTGGCAGAAGTCGATGTCGAAGTCCGGCATCGAGATGCGTTCGGGGTTGAGGAAGCGCTCGAAGAGCAGGCCGAAGCGCAGGGGATCGAGATCGGTGATCGTCAGCGCGTAGGCGACGAGCGAGCCGGCGCCCGACCCGCGCCCCGGCCCGACCGGGATGCCGTGGTCCTTCGCCCATTTGATGAAGTCGGCGACGATGAGGAAGTAGCCGGGAAACTTCATGTTGGCGATGACGTCGAGCTCGAAGGCGAGGCGCTTCTCGTAGACCTCGCGTTCGACGCCGGGGGCGAGGCCGCGCGTGTCGAGCCGCATCGCGAGCCCGATCTCGGCCTGGCGCACCAGCTCGGCCGCCTCGTCCGACGCGGCGCCGGTGGTGAAGGCCGGCAGGATCGGCTTGCGCGTGCGGGGGCGGTAGGCGCAGCGCTGTGCGATCTCGATCGTCGAGGCCGTCGCCTCGGGGAGGTCCGAGAAGAGCGCGAGCATCTCGGCCCGCGTCTTGAAACGGTGCTCCGGGGACAGCTGGCGCCGGCCCGGCTGGCCGACGACGGCGCCCTCGGCGATGCAGATCAGCGCGTCGTGCGCTTCGTAGTCCGACAGCGCCGCGAAATAGGGCTCGTTGGTGGCGACGAGCGGCAAGCCGCGGTCGTAGGCGAGGTCGACGAGCGCACCCTCGATCTCGCGCTCCGGCGCGAGACCGTGGCGCTGCAACTCGACGTAGAGCCGCCCGCCGAACAGCGCCTCGAGCTTGCCGAGACGTTCCACGGCCACGTCGGGCCGCTCGGCGGCATAGCAGCGGTCGAGCGGGCCGCCGGGGCCGCCGGTGAGCGCGATCAGGCCGTCGGTGCGCCCCGCGAGCCGGGCGAGACCGACATGCGCCGCCTCGCCCGGCGTTGGGTCGAGAAAGGCGCGCGAGGCCAGGTGCATCAGGTTCATGTATCCCAACTCGTCCTTCGCGAGCAGGACGATCGGGGCGCGGCCTGCGCCGTCCTCGCCGCCGCGCGAGGCGAGCAGCGAGCCGTCGCCGAAGCCGATGTCGAGCTGGATGCCGATGATCGGCTGCAACCCGGCCTTCGACGCCTTCTCAGAGAATTCGAGCGCGCCGAACAGATTGTTGGTGTCGGTGATCGCCAGCGCCGGCATCGCGTCCGCGGTCGCGAAGGTGATCAGCTTGGCGATCGGCATCGCGCCTTCGCGCAGCGAATAAGAGGAGTGGACGTGGAGGTGGACGAAGCCGGGAGATTCCATGCCCCGAGCCTATAGGGTCGTCGCCGGTGCGTCTCGACTCTGGAAGCCCCGCGGCCCATCCCGATCACAGGGAATCGCCACGACCGATCGCCGCGGCAGCCGCATGGGCCCCGATCCGGCAGCTTGAAGCCTCATGCGAGGCCGCCTGGAAGGCGCGCGGCCAACGCCTGAGCCTCGGCTAAATCTTCTGCCGTGTTGACGTTGAAGAAGGGATCGAGCGGTTCGATCGGCCACTCGGCGTAGGCGACCGCGTGGCGCGCCAGGAACAGTCCCACCTTGCGCAGCCCTTCGTGGGCGATTGCATGCCTCAGCTCCTCGCGAAGTGCGACGGGCCAAAGGGCGGCGACGGGGTGCGTGGCGCCGCCGGAGCGCGCGCACGCGAGCGTGGCGGATGCCTCGGCTCGTGTCGCGACCAAGCGGGCGACAAAGTCTGTCGGAAGGAACGGCGTGTCGGCCGGCGCGGTGACGACATACGCCGCCGCCGGTCTTTGCGCCGCGGCCCAGTCCAGAGCGGCGAGCACACCGGCGAGGGGGCCCGGCCGGTCCGGCAGCGTGTCGGGCACCACGGGAAGCCCGAGGCTCTCGAACGGCGCCGGGTCGCGGTTGGCGTTCAGCAGGACGCTCCGGCAATTCGCGCGGAGCCCATCGGCGACTCGCTCGACGATCGTGCGGCCGCCGACGTGCAGCAGTCCCTTGTGGCCGCCGCCGAGCCGCGAGGCCAGGCCGCCGGCGAGAATCGCGCCGATCGGAGCGCCTTCTTGACCAGGAAACGGTGACATGAGGTCCATGCAACCTCTGTCGCCGAGCCGGAGCGGTCCGGCGAGCAAAAAAAAATCGACGGCCACAACATCGTGGTGCGGCAGCCGCGCGCAGTCATTTATGCGACCGAAACCGGGCACCCCAATCCATGATCCCTAGGCACGTGTAACAAATACCCACCAGAATTTGCCCGATGTTCACAAATCAAGCCGGAATGTGTCGCAATAACGGTCGTGGCATGAGGCCAATACAGGCCAATTTTCCGGCTCTGCATAGATGATTAGGGGTGTCAAGACTTTCACTGACGCGCCGCATCATCTAGGCCGTCGGCACCCTTAACGATGTGGGATATAGACTGTTGCTCAAGAAGACTTTGATTGTTGTCGGCGCCCTGATGGCGGCGACGATCTCTGTACCTGGCACCGCGTCCGCGACGCCGCATCACCACGCGTATTTTCAGAGGGTCCGCTCGGGCGTCCGAGCCGCGTCGCGTTCACGTTTCGTGGTCTACCGTCCGCGCTTGGCGGCGGCGCGAGGGTACCGGGCGGGCTTCGGCCGCGGTCGTCTCGCATTGCGTCATCCGCTCGCGCGGCGAGCCGTCGCCTGGCAGCGCCCCCTGCTGCGGCGGCGCATCGCGGCTTACGCGCCGGCGACGTCCGCCGCGCCGGGCGCCGGGCTTCTCGGCGCTGTGCCGAACGTCGCCGCTCCCACTCGTCGCGTCGCACGTGCGTCTGGTGGCGCGCAGACGGGGCAGGCCTCGTTCTATCGCCTGCAAAGCCGCACCGCCAACGGCGGCCGCGTCGGCGCCGCGACCTGCGCGCATCGCTCGCTGCCCTTCGGCACCCGCGTGCTCGTGACGAACCTCGCCAACGCCCATCAGGCCGTGCTGACGGTCAACGACCGCGGGCCGTTCGTGCGTGGCCGCATCGTCGACGTCTCCGTGGGCGCGGCCGGCATGCTCGGCATGCTGGGCTCAGGCACCGCGCCGGTTCGCGTCCAGGTCGTCGGCGGCCCGGGCTAGCGTCGACCTCGCTGGCACCGATTGTGCTGGCGCCCGCCTTCGGCGATCCTCCGTCGGGGCTCGAGGCGTCGCCTCGGGTCATCGATGGGGGATCATGCGGGGGTTTCTCGGGATCGCGGCGCTGCTCGCCATCGCCTTTGCGCTGAGCGAGGCGCGCGGCGAGATCAAGTGGCGCGTCGTCCTCGGCGGCGTGCTGCTCCAGGTGGCGATCGCCGCGCTGTTCCTCAAAGTGCCGCCGGCGGTCGCTCTGCTCGTCGCGCTCGACCATGCCGTCGACGCATTGCAGACGGCGACCGAGGCCGGCACCCGCCTGATGTTCGGCTTTCTCGGCGGCGGTCCGCTCCCCTTCGTTGAGACGAGTCCCGGTGCAAGCTACACGCTCGCATTCCGCGCGCTGCCCCTCGTGCTCGTCATCAGCGCGCTTGCCGCGCTGCTCGTGCACTGGGGTGTCCTGCAAAAGATCGTCGGCGCGCTCGCCTGGGTCCTGCGACGCACGCTCGGCATCGGCGGCGCGGTCGGCCTCGCGGCCGCCTTGCATATCTTCGTCGGCATGATCGAGGCGCCGTTGCTCATCCGCCCCTACCTGAAGGGCATGAGCCGCGGCGAACTTTTCGCGGTGATGAGCTGCGGGATGGCCGGCATCGCCGGCACGGTGATGGTGATCTACGGTGCGATCCTCGGGTCGACGATCCCCGATTCGTTTTCCTTCATCCTGATCGCCTCGGTGCTGTCGACCCCGGCCGCGCTCGCCATATCGTCCCTGATGATCCCCTTCGCCATCATGCCCGACGAGGCGGCCGCGATCGACGCGGGCGCCGACGGCAGCGCGATGGAGGCGATCGTCCGCGGCGCTCTCGAGGGCATCTCGCTCATCGCGGCGATCATCGCGATGGTGATCGTCCTCGTCGCCTTGGTGACGCTCGTCAACGATGTCGTCGGGCAGGTGTCGCTCGCCGGCGCGCCGCTGAGCCTGCAGCGCGTCTTCGCCCTCGGCTTCCGCCCGCTCGTCTGGCTGATCGGCATTCCGTGGGACCAGAGCGCGGCGGCGGCGAACCTGATGGGCACCAAGACGGTGCTCAACGAATTCGTCGCCTACCTCGATTTCGCGCATTTGCCGGCGGGCGCGCTCGATGCGCACGCGAAGATCGTCATGACGTTTGCGCTGTGCGGCTTCGCCAATTTCGGCAGCCTCGGCATCCTGCTCGGCGGCATGACGGCGATGGCGCCGGAGCGGCGCGCCGACATCGTCGCGCTCGGATGGCGCTCGATCGTCTCGGGCACGCTGGCCTCGATGATGAGTGGCGCCGTGGCGAGCCTGTTCGTGTGAGGTCGTCGTCCCAAGCAGGGGCGCCCGGATAGCGGGATCGATCGCGGCAGAACGCCGCCGCGGCGACGCCGGAATGACGCCGGGATCGTCCGGCGCTATCCTCGGCCATGGCGATCTTCTTCACGTCCGACACGCATTTCGGCGACACGCGCATCCTTCATTCCGCCCGTCGGGCGTTCGCGTCGATCGCCGCGCATGACGCCGAGATCATCGCGCGCTGGCAGGCCACGGTGAGCGAGGACGACGAAATCTGGCATCTCGGCGATGTCGCGCCCGGCTACGATCGCGCGAGGCTCGACGCGTTGCTGGGACAATTGCCCGGTCGCAAGCACCTCGTCACGGGCAACAACGACGACGAGGCGACCCGCACGCATCCGGCCTGGGCCAGCGTGCAATCCTATGCCGAGCTGACCTTCGATGGTTTGCTCTGCATCCTTTTTCATTACCCGTTGCGGACCTGGAACAAGATCGGCAAGGGTGCGATCGACCTGCACGGGCATTCGCACAACATGCTGAAGCCGCTGACCCGGCAGTACGACGTCGGCGTCGACGCCTTCGACTTCACGCCGGTGACCCTCGAGACGATCCGCGCGCGGCGTCGGCGCGGGCCTCTCAACCGACCGGGATCGCCCGCCTGACCGGGCCGGCCGCCGCCGCGAAGGCACCATCGACGAGCTCGCGGTAGAGCAGGCGCGCCGGGTCGACGGGCCCGCAGAAGTCGAGGCGGCCGTCCGGCACCGCCACGAAGCCGAAGCGCGTGTAATAGGGCAGGTCGCCGACCAGCAGCACCAACGCATGACCGGCGGCCGTCGCCGCATCCAGCGAGCGGCGCACCAGCGCCTCGCCGACGCCGCCCGAACGAAAAGGGGGATCGACGATGAGCGGGCCGAGCAGCAGGGCGGGGGCGTCGCCGCAGCGGATCGGCGTCATGATGTTGGCGCCGACGAGCAGGGTGTCGACCCACGCGGCGAAGGACAGCGTTCGGTCCGGCGCCATGCCTTCGCGCAACCGATAGGCCGAGCGGGCGAAGCGGCCCGGCCCGAAGATGCGCGCGTTGAGCCGCTCGATCGCGTCGAGGTCGGCCGCGGTGAGCGGCTTGAGGGTCAACGGAAGGTCGGCCATTCGGGCTCTGCCGTAGCATCAAGCCGGAAGCCCGTCATCAGAGCGGGCTCACCACGTCTGGCTCGTCGGCTCGCCGCGCACCACCTCGGCGAGGCGGGCCCGCGTCGCTGGCGAGGTGCCGGGCGGCAGCGCGTCGAGCGGGAAGAAGCCGCTTTCGGCGATCTCAAGGCCCCCCGCCGTGGTCGCGCGCTCGAACTTGCGCACCACGTAGAACGCCACGTGGTCGTGGCGTCCGTTGCGGTAGAAGCCGCGCAGCTCCGGTCGCTCGGCGCAGACGATGCCGGCCTCCTCGCGCAGCTCGCGGACGACGGCGGCCTCCGAGGTCTCGCCGCGGTCGACCCCGCCGCCGGGCAGGAACCAGCCCGGCCGGTAGGTATGGCGCACGAGCAGCACGCGGCTCTCGTCGAGCACGAGCGCGCGCACGCCGAGCGTCACCGACCGCGTCCACCAGAGCGCCTGGTGAACGCGAAACCCCTGGCGGAGCAGCCACGCGCGGGCATCGGCAACATTCATCGCGAAAGCATAGCCGATTCTTCGCCGCCGCCGTCTTTGAGCGGCGCCCACCCCTTGCGCTCAGTTTAGATCAATTCTAATTAGAATTTAGAACCGTTCCAAGGAAGCCCGCATGAAACGCTTTGCCGATCTCGACGAACGCGAAATCCTCGCGATCGCGATCGCCACCGAGGAAGAGGACACGCGCGTCTACCATTGCTTCGCGGAAGACCTCGACGATCGCTATCCGGCGAGCGCGAAGATGTTCCGCGAGATGGCCGAGGTGGAAAACGACCACCGCCGCGATCTGCTCGAGCTGTACGAGAAGCGCTTCGGGCCGGTGCTGGTGCCGATCCGTCGCGAGGATGTGCAGGGCGCGATGCGGCGCCGGCCGCTGTGGCTGGCCAAGCACCAGCCGCTTGAGACGATCCGCAGGGAGCTTGCCGCGCGCGAGGCGGCGTCCGCGGACTTCTACGAGCGCGCGGTGGCGCAGACGCGGGACATCGCGACGCGGGACCTGCTCCACGATCTCGCCGTCGTCGAGCGCGGCCATGGCGACACCGTGGGCGAGCTGGAGGAGGAGCACCTCTCCGCCGACGCCAAGATCGGCGAGGATGCGACGCGTCGTCGCCAATTCGTGCTGCAATACGTGCAGCCGGGTCTCGCCGGCCTGATGGACGGCTCGGTGTCGACCCTGGCGCCGCTCTTCGCCGCCGCCTTCGCGACTCACGCGAACTGGCAGACCTTCCTCGTCGGCCTCGCCGCCTCGCTCGGCGCCGGGATCTCGATGGGCTTTGCCGAGGCGCTCTCCGACGATGGCTCGATCAGCGGGCGCGGCTCGCCGTTGCTGCGCGGCATCATCTGCGGCGCGATGACGGCGCTCGGCGGCCTCGGGCATTCGCTGCCCTACCTCGTGCCCGACACCTGGCCCAACGCGTTCTGGACGGCGACGGCGTTTGCCGGCGTCGTGGTGTTCGTCGAGCTGTGGGTCATCGCCTGGATCCGCGCGCATTACATGGACACGCCGTTGCTGAAGGCGATCTTCCAGATCGTGCTCGGCGGCGCGATCGTGCTGGCGACGGGAATCCTGATCGGCGCGTCGTAGCGTGCCGCGACCCAGGTTGGACAGCATGATGCAAAAAGCCTAGGTCGGCGCCGTCGTCGTGCTTCCGACCGAGACCCGTTTGCCCTTCACCCTGGCCCATCTCTCCGACGCCCACATCGGTCCGCTGCCGCACGCGCGACGGCGCGACCTGATCGGCAAGCGGATCACCGGCTACATCAACTGGAAGCGCGGCCGCGCCACCGCGCACGACATGGACGTGCTCGCCGCCGTCGTCACCGACCTGCGCGACCAGGCGCCGAGCCATGTCGCGATGACCGGCGACATCCTCAACATCGGCCTGCCCGGCGAATTCCCGCTCGCCGCGGCGTGGCTCGAGACGCTCGGCGCCGCCGGCAGCGAGGTCTCCTTCACCGCCGGCAACCACGATGCCTACACCCGCGGCTCGCTGCCGACGCTCGCCCGCACCTTCGCGCCGTGGACGCAAAGCGACAGCTCGGGCCTGCCGGGTTATCCCTTCCTGAAGGTCCGCGACGGGGTGGCGCTGATCGGCCTCTGCTCGGGCGTACCGCGCGCGCCGTTCATCGCCTCGGGCCGGCTCGGCCACCTGCAGCGCGAGGTCTGCGAGGATATGCTGGCGGACGCCGGGCGCCGTAAGCTCGCGCGCGTCGTCATGCTGCACCACCCGCCGAAGATCTCGGAGCCGACCGGTCATCTCGGTCGCGGCCTGTCGGACCACCATTCGTTCCGCGCGATGATCGGGCGGGTCGGCGCCGATCTCATCATCCACGGGCACAACCACAAGCTCTCGGTCGACCACGTGGCGGGACCGGCGAAGCCCGTGCCGATCGTCGGTGTCCCCTCGGCCTCGGCCGTGAAGGGCGCGCTGCGCAATCGTGCCGGCTACCACCTGTTCGAGATCGCGCGCGAGGGCGACGGGGTCCGCATCACGGCGCGTGCCCGCGGCTTGCTTCCGGGCCTGAACGAGATCGGCGACCTCGGGGAGATCGCGCTGTAAGACTAACTCGTCCCTGCGAGGGCCGGGACCTCCGCCTCACACGGTCAGTTTCAGCCGGTAGGCGTAGCTGTCGCCGCGAAACAGCCCTTCGACATATTCGATCATGCGTCCGGCCGCGTCGAACGACTTGCGCTTGATGAGCAGGCACGGCAGCGGCTTGGCGAAGCCGAAGATGTCGCATTCCTGTTTCGTCGGCAGCGCCGCCTCGATCCATTGCTCGCAGGTCGCGAGCCTGGCGCCGGCGTCGTGCAGCTGCGCGTAGATCGAACCTGCGGGGTCCATGTCGGCGAGCTGCGGCACGGCATCGAGATTGTACCAGGCGAGCTCGTGCGAGAGGGGCACGCCGTCGCCGCAGCGCACCCGCTCGAGCTTGAGCAGCGGCGTCGTCGACGGCAGGCCGAAGATGGAGGCGATGGCGCGATCCTCGACGGACGCGCATTCCAGCACGTTCGAGCTCGCCGTGCGGCCGAGCTCGCGCATCTCCTCCGTGAAGCCCTTGAGCCGGTCCATCCCGGGATCGAGCCGCGTCGTCGTCGCGCCCTCGACGACGTAGCCGAGCCGCCCGCGCGCGCGGATCAGGCCGCCCTCGCGCAGCATCGCGTAGCCGCGCTTCACCGTGGTGCGGCTGATGCCGAGCATCTCCGCCAGCAGGCGCTCGGCCGGCAGCGTCGCGCCGCGCGCGAGACGGCCCTCGGCGATGAGCATCCGCAATTGTCGCTCGAGCTGGCTGTAGAGCGGCTCGGCCGTCTCGTCCTGGAAACGGATGAGCGCGGCGAGTGGCGCGCCGTTCGTCATGCGGCGTGACCGTGCTCGTGGCCGGGATTCGGATAGACTGGCGACATCGCGTCCAACCTACCGCGCAGACCATGACCCGATCCATTGGTCGCCTGTTCGTCCTCGGCAGCTTCGTCCAGGCCTGTTGCGCCGAAGTCGAACGGCTGCCGTTGGCCGGGGAGTCGCTGCGCGCCACCCGCTTTGCGGCTCAGCCGGGCGGCAAGGGGTTCAACGTCGCGGTCGGCGCGCGACGCCAGGGCGCGGAAGTCGCTTGCCTCGTCGCCATCGGCGAGGATTCGTTCGGCGCCCTCGCGGAGGCGGCCTTCGGCGCGGCGGGGCTCGCCCCTGATCTGATCCGTCGCTATCCCGTGTCGACGGGCGCCGGCGTCGGCATCATCGGGCCGGACGGCGAGACGATGGTCGCCGTCTCGCCCGGCGCGAACTTGTGCCTCTCCGCCGCCGACGCCCACGCGGCAGAAGCCGACATCGTCGCGGCCGACGTGGTGACGGCGCAATTCGAGATCGCCGAGGCGCCGATCATTGCGGCGTTCAGCATCGCGGGAGGGGCAGGGCGACGGACGCTTCTCAATCCCTCGCCCTTCCATGCGCCGTCCGATGCGCTGCTGGCGGCAACGGACGTCGTCGTCGTCAACGAGCGGGAGGCCTGGGATCTCGCCGCCGCGCTCGGGCTCGAGGGCGGCTTCGTCAGCGATCAGGCCATCGCGAGCCTCGGAGAGGCGCTGTTCGCGCGCGGTCCGGCGCTCATCGTGGTCACGCTCGGTGCCCAAGGCGCCATCGCTTGCGTGAGAGACTTCAAGGAAATCCTCAGGCAACCGGCCTACCGGGTGGCCGCCGTCGACACGCTCGGGGCGGGCGACGCGTTCGTCGCGACCCTGGCCGTCGGGCTCGCCGAGGGCCGGCCGATGGCCGGCATTCTGGCCCGCGCCGCGGCCGCCGGCGCCATCGTGGCGACCCGCGCGGGCGTCTTCGACGCCCTGCCGACCGCCGGCGAGATCGACGCGCTCGCCGGGCACTGACTGAGCCACAAGCTTGCGTCCGGAGGCCGACGGGTGTGTTCGCGACTCGGTCACATGATCTCAGAAACGGCAATCGTTCGAGTGCGGCGCGGTCCGAGCAAGCGGACTGCGCGGGCCGGTTGCGAAAGCCCTTGCCTTCGCCCAGCGTCGCAATAAGATACCAAAAGAAATCCAAAAAGATCAATATTGGGGTCGCAGCCATGAGAGGGTCGGCCACCGCTTTTCGACGCAGCGACGCACCCAGCGGACAGGCGGGCGGTTCGGCGCAACCGGCGCCTGAGCGTCCGGATACGGCTCAGGCTTTGGCTGGCCTCCTGTTGGGCCTGCAATGCGTCGGGCGGGCCGCCGTGGTGGTCGACGGGCACGGCGAGATCGTCGGCACGAACCCTTTGGCCCGGCCCATCGTCGAGATGCTGGGACGTGCCGCCCCGTCCCGACCCGGGGTTCGAGTCGTCGCGACGGAGCACGGCATCCGGGACCTCGTCGACGCGGCGCTGCGACCGAGTCGTGGTGCGGAGGACGTGGCCGCGGTCGTCGACGTTCCGCGCGGCGGCCGGGTGATCGTCCGCGCGACGGACATGCGCGCCCTGGCGCCGGGCCTGTTCGCCGAACCGCGCGTCCTGCTCGACATGTCCGGCCTCGGCCACGCCGGCCTGCCGACGCCGGCCTTGCTGCGTCGGATGCTCGGTCTCACCGCGACCGAAGCGGAGGTTGCCGTGGCGCTGGCTCGCGGCGCGACCGCCAGCGCCATCGCGCGCGACCGCGCCGTGAGCCTCGAGACCGTCCGCTCGCACCTGAAGACGATCTTCGCCAAGACCGGCACGCGGCGCCAGGCGGCGCTCGTCGCGCTCGTGTTGCAGCTGCGCGGCGTCTCGTCGCCAGGCTGAGGTGTTCGCCCCGCTCGGCTTGTTCCGGCTGGGGCGCTGAGCTAGCGTCCCACCCCATCCGAGCGGAAGCTCAGCGGAGCATTTGATGACCAAGGGATTCGTCGACGCCCCCGGCGCCTTCGACATCGGCGCGATCCTCGCCGAGCGCGAGCCGGAGCGCTACGCGCTGCACACCGCGCACATGAACGAGCAGATGGTGCGCGTGCTGCAGACGATCGGCTACGACGTCGGCTTCCGCGCGGGGCAGGGGCAATATCTCTTCGACCGCAAGGGCGACCGTTACCTCGACCTGCTGTCCGGCTGGGGCGTCTTCGGCATCGGGCGCAACCACCCCGTCGTCCGCGACGCCCTGAAGGCGGTGCTCGGCTCCGATCTGCCGAACCTCATCCAGATGGACGTCTCGGTGCTGTCGGGCGTGCTGGCCGAACGCCTGCTCGCCTACACGCCGTGGCTCGACAAGGCGTTCTTCTCGAATTCCGGTGCCGAAGCGGTCGAGGCGGCGATCAAGTTCGCGCGCTGCGCCACCGGTCGGCCCGAGATCGCCTATGCCGACCACGCCTTCCACGGCCTATCCTACGGCGCCCTGTCGCTGACCGGCGACAAGATGTTCCGCGACGGCTTCGGGACGCTGCTGCCGGGCTGCGTCGAGGTGCCGTTCAACGATCTCGCGGCGCTGGAGCGCAAGCTGGCGACGAAGCAGGTCGCCGCTTTCATCGTCGAGCCGATCCAGGGCAAGGGGGTGAACATTCCCGACGACGACTATCTGCCCGGCGTCCAGGCGCTCTGCCGCAAGTACGGCACGCTCTTCGTCGCCGACGAGATCCAGACCGGGCTCGGACGCACCGGCAAGTTCCTGGCGCTCGAGCACTGGGGCGTCGAGCCCGACATGGTGCTGATCGCCAAGGCGCTGTCGGGCGGCCACGTGCCGGTCGGCGCGGTGCTGGCGACGAAGCGCATCTTCGACAAGGTCTTCTCGCGCATGGACAAGGCCGTGGTGCACGGCTCGACCTTCGCCAAGAACGACATGGCGATGGCGGCCGGCCTCGCGACGCTCGAGGTGATCGAGCGCGAAAACCTCGTCGCCAACGCCGCCGCCAAGGGCGAGCGCCTGATGGCCGCCTTCCGCGAGATGGGCGAACGCTGGGAGTTCGTGAAGACCGTGCGCGGCAAGGGGCTGATGATCGGTCTAGAATTTGGCTCGCCGAAGTCGCTCAAGCTCAAGGCGGCCTGGTCGCTGCTCGAGACGGCGAACGCCGGCCTCTTCTCGCAGATCATCACGATCCCGATCTTCAAGAACCACAAGATCGTCGTGCAGGTCGCCGGCCACGGGCTCAACGTCGTCAAGCTGCTCCCGCCGCTGACGATCACCGATGCCGATTGCGACTGGATCGAGAGCGCCTTCGAGGACGTCATCGCCGACGCGCACAAGGTGCCGGGCTCGGTGTGGACGCTTGGCAAGACGCTCGCCGGCCATGCGATGAAGGCGCGGGCGGGAGCGTAAGGCCTCGACGTTTGTCGTCGCGGAAGGAGAGAGGGGAAGATCCGGGACCAAGGTCGCCGGTCCGCCCGTCTCGATCGAGCGGGCCTTAGGCCCCGAACGCCTCGCGCAGGCGCGACATCTGCGCCTCGAGCGGTCGCGGCTCGACGCCGAAGCTCGGCGTCGCGTCGGGCGCGCTCATCATCGTGTCGAGCCGGACGATGCGGTCCTGCAGCCGCAACGAATTCGCCACCAGGGCCTGCAGCGCTTCCGGCAGGAGGTCGATCGTCTTGGCCGGGCTCGGCATCTGCTGCCAGGCGATGCGGGTCCGGCGCTTGTCGGAGGCGGCCTCCTGCTGGGTCATCTCGCCTTCGTTGACGGCACGCTGGAGCAGCAGCCAGGAGGCGATCTGCATGAGCCGGGTCGTCAGCCGCATGCTTTCGGACGCGTACGAGAGGGCGGCGGCGCGCGGCAGGCGCTTGGCCTCTTCGCGACCGTCGCCGTCGAGATAGGCGGCCGTCTCCTCGACGAGCGCCATGCCGTCGCGAAAGAGCGTCTTGAAGCTGCCGGAAGCAGCCAGCCGGTCGCCGAAGCTGATCGCCGGCATCTGGAAGAGAAGATCTGTCGCCATCACACCCTACGCATTTACGAACGCACTACCGCAATTTAAACTGCAAGCCCGGCGCCAGACGCGACACCCACAGATTAACCTTCTGTTAACCTTAACAAATTCTTTTCCGTGACCCGGACTTTCCGGGCTTTCACAGGGCGCACGGCCCGCGGCTGACACAGCTTCCGATGCGACGTGGCGGCAGGTGCCGTCTCACCCTGTCCGCACGCGGACACGCATCCTGTACCGTTTCGCGACGCGCGTCACGTTTCGGAGGCGCGTCGAAAGATCGAGCCGGCATCGTCAAGCGCCCGCTTCTTCACGTCCCGCGCCGCCTCGAGCCGGGCAATTTCTGCGCGGAGCAGGGCGATGCGCTCGTCGAAGTCGTGGACCGAAAGCTCGTCGAGCTTCTGGCCGAGTTCGTGGGTGATCTTGCGGCGCGGCAGGTCGTCGGTGTCGGCCATCGCTGTCCCTCATATCGGTCGTGCGTATCCCTCGGCCGCCGCATCCTTTTGTTGCGTTCGGCCAGGGGCGCCCTTATAGCTCTGGGCTTCCCCGTTTAGCCACGTATCGCAGGTCGCCGCTCGGCTCGGTTGGGCCGTCCGGCTGGAATCACGACGCGTTTCACCCGTCAGGAGACATCATGAGCACCGCACCGCTGATGCCGAAGGCGACGGCCGTCTGGCTCGTCGAGAACACCTCGCTGACGTTCGATCAGATCGCCGACTTCTGCAAGCTGCACCCGCTCGAGGTGAAGGGCATCGCCGACGGCGAGGTCGCCGCGGGCATCAAGGGTCACGACCCGATCACCTCGAACCAGCTGACGCGCGAGGAAATCGCCAAGGCCGAGAAGAACGAGAATGCCCGGCTGCATCTCGCGGTCTCGAAGGTGCGTCTGCCGGAGATCAAGCCGCGCCGCGGCGCCCGCTACACGCCGTTGTCGCGCCGCCAGGACCGGCCGAACGCCATCCTCTGGCTGATCCGCAACCATCCCGAGCTCAAGGACGCGCAGATCATGCGCCTCGCCGGCACGACGAAGACGACGCTCGAGGCGATCCGCAACCGCACGCATTGGAACTCGGCGCAGCTGCAGCCGCTCGACCCCGTGACGCTCGGCCTCTGTTCGCAGATCGATCTCGACTTCGAGGTCAATCGCGCCGCCAAGGACCGCCCGGCGGACGTGCCGGATCGGGGGCCGACCCTGATGCCGGCCGAGATCACGACCGGCCCGCGCGAGCAGCACCAGCCCGAAATGCCGGTCTTCGCGGAGACGACGCACCGGCATGTCGAGCACGAGGACGAAGTCGACGTCCACTCGGTGTTCCGCAAGCGCTGATCGCAGTCGGCGCCCCGTCTCGCGGTTTCAGCGGTCCTTAACCTAAACGCCCGATACTCGCGCAAGCCCGCCCGTCCGGTGGGATCGCGCGGGCGTCAATGGACGATCTCCTCAACGACTTCCTGACAGAGACCTCCGAACATCTCGACGCGGCAAGCTCGCAGCTCGTGCAGTTCGAGACCGATCCGTCGAACTCGGCGATCGTCGCGTCGATCTTCCGGCTCGTCCATACGATCAAGGGCACCTGCGGCTTCCTCGGCCTCAGCCGGCTCGAGGCGCTGACGCATGCGGCCGAAGCCGTCGTCGGCCTCCTGCGCGACGGAAAGTCGGCGACGCCGGAACTCGTCACGCTCATCCTCGCCGCCGTCGACCGGGTCAAGCTGATCCTCGGCGAGCTCGAGCGCACGGCGACCGAGCCGGCCGGCGACGACGAGGATCTGATCGCCGCGCTCGAAGGCCATCTGCCCTCGTCGGGCGACGCGGCGGCGGAGCGCGTTTCCACGCGGCCGGCGATCGCGCCGATCACCGCCCCGACCGAGGCGTCCCCGATCCGGGGCGAGCGGCAGAAACGTTCGGAGACCATCCGCGTCGACGTCATGTCGCTCGAGCGCATCATGGTGCTCGTCTCCGAGCTCGTGCTGACGCGCAACCAGCTCCTCGAGCTGACCCGCAAGCAGGACGACGAGGCGGTCAAGGTGCCGATGCAGCGCCTCTCCGGCCTTACCAGCGACCTGCAGGATTCGGTGATGCGGGCGCGCATGCAGCCGCTTTCGCGCCTCTTTGCCCGGCTGCCGCGCCTGATCCGCGAGCTCGCCGCGGAGACCGGCAAGAAGCTGTCGCTCGTCATGGAAGGCGGCGACACCGAGCTCGACCGCCAGCTCATCGAGGTGATCCGCGATCCGCTGACGCATATCCTGCGCAACGCCGCCGATCACGGCATCGAGTCGCCGCACGAGCGCCTCGCGCGCGGCAAGCCCGAGACCGGCAGCGTGCGTCTCGCGGCGAGCCACGAGGCCGGCTACATCACGGTGTCGATCTCCGACGACGGACGCGGCCTCGACCTCGAGCGCATCAAGGCCAAGGCGCTCACGCGGGGCCTCGTGACGCCGACCGACCTCGAGCTGATGTCGCCGGAGACGGTGTATCGCTTCATCTTCGTGCCGGAATTCTCGACCGCGACGACGGTGACGAGCATTTCGGGGCGCGGCGTCGGCCTCGACGTCGTGCGCGACAACATCGAGACGATCGGCGGCTCCATCACCGTCACCTCGACCTACGGCAAGGGCACGAGCTTCAACCTGAAGATCCCGCTGACGCTGGCGATCGCGCCGGCGCTCATCGTGGAGACCGCGTCGCATCGCTTCGCGCTGCCGCAGCAATCCGTCATCGAGGCGATCGGCTTCGGCGAAACCTCGAGTCATAAGGTCGAGAGCGTCGAGGGCAAGCTGGTCCTGCGCGTGCGCGACCAGGTGGTGCCGCTCGTCGACCTGCGCGACATGTTCGGGCTCGAACGATCTGCCGCCGAGGTCAAAGCCACCGGGATCAAGGCCACCGACATCAAGCTCGCCGTCATCATGCGGTTCGGCTCGGGCATGTTCGGCATCATCGTGGACGCCGTCGCCGACGTGCAGGAGATCGTGGTCAAGCCGCTCGGCGCGTCGCTGTCGCATCTCGTCGTGTTCTCGGGCCACACGATCCTCGGCGACGGCTCGGTGGTCCTCATCCTCGATCCGGTCGGTATCGCGAAGGCGATCGGCCTGACGCAGGCGCTCGAGCTCGGCGTCGAGCACATTCCCGAGCGCTTCGTGCCGCCCCGCGAAAAGACGCGCCTCATCCTGTTCCGCTCCGGCGCCGGCGCCCTCAAGGTCGTGCCGCTGTCTTTGATCTCGCGCATCGAGTCCGCCGGCGCGACCGCGATCGCCGTCAGCGACGGCAAGCTCGTGATGCAGCATCGCGGCTACCTGATGCCGCTGCTGCGGGTCGACGGCGTTCCGGAGCAGGCGACCTCCTGCGACAAGCCGATCCTCGTCCTCGGGATCGGCGGCGACAGCGTCGGCCTCGTCGTCGACGAGATCATCGACATCGTCGAGCACTACCTCGACATCGAGATCGGCTCGACCACGCCCGGCATCATCGGCTCCGCGCGGATCCGCGACACGGTCGTCGAGATCATCGACATCTCGCACTACGTCCGCATCGCGCGACCCGACGCGCTCGAACGCGGCGTCACCAGCCGCTTCTCGGTTCTCCTCGTCGACGATCGCCTCTTCTTCCGCGACATGCTGGCGCCGCTGCTGACGGCCGCCGGCTACCACGTGACCACCGCGGCCTCGGGCCGCGACGCGCTGTTTCTCCTGTCGAAGGGCGCGACGTTCCACGCGATCGTCACCGACACCGACATGCCCGAGATGGACGGCTACACGTTGGCGCGCGAGGTCAGGCGCGACGGGCGCAACGACAGCCTGCCGATCATCGCGCTCGCCGCGCATTCGGCCCCGATCATCGAGCAGGCCGCCCGCGCCAGCGGCATGAGCGGCGTCGTCGGCAAGTTCGACCGCGCCGCGCTGCTCGCGGCGCTGAAATCGAAGCTCGACGGGCGCGCGCTTGGGACCCATGCGCTTGAGGAACGCATCATCAGGGAGCATGCCGCGTGATCCTCGCCCCGGCCGTCACGCCAGCAGTCGCCGCGACCGTCGGCACGCCGATCGGCGGCGCTGACCTTCGCTGCTTCACCGTCGTCATCGACACGCGGACCTATGGGATCACGGTCGAGGCGATCCACACCGTCTTCGAGATCGTCGCCGTCACGCCGGTGCCCCTGGCGCCCTATCAGATCCTCGGCCTCGTCAATCTGCGCGGCAAGATCGTCACGGCGATCAGCCTGCGGCGGCGTCTGCGCGCGGATCCCGAGGCCGCGGAGACGTCGAAGCTCGCGGTCGGCGTCGAGCATCGCGGCGAGAGCTTCGCGCTCGTCGTCGACGAAGTCGGCGACGTGCTGACGCTCGATAGGGGCACCCAGATCGAGGTGCCGCCGCATCTCGGCCCCGACGCGGCGCGCATCAGCTCGGTGCATCGCCTCGACGACATGATCCTCCCCGTCCTCGACCTGGATTGGGTCCTCACCTTCGGCAGGACCTGACGTGCTCGCGCGCAGCCCGGAACCAACACCATGAAGCAAGTGCTGATCGTCGACGATTCGAAGGTGATCCGTAAGGTGGCGCAGCGCATCCTTCATTCGCTCGGCTTCCTCACGCGCGAGGCCGAGAACGGCCTCGAGGCGCTGAACGCCTGCCGCGCCATGATGCCGGACGCGATCCTGCTCGACTGGAACATGCCCGTGATGGACGGCATCACCTTCCTCGAGGCGCTGCGCGCCAGCGAGGGTGGCCTGACGCCGAAGGTCGTGTTCTGCACGACCGAGAACGAGGTGCCGCAGATCGCCCGCGCGCTCAAATCCGGTGCCGACGAATACATCATGAAGCCGTTTGACAAGGACATCCTGACCTCGAAGTTCGAGGAGGTCGGTCTTCTCGCCGCGTGAGCGGCGGGGCCCGAACCCACGCCATGGCCGACACGCACGCGCTCTCGAGACCCCGGACACCGCCGCGCCCGCTGCGGCGGCGCGCTCTGGCGCCGCCGGCGATCATTCTCGTCGGGGCCTCGACCGGCGGCCCGCAGGCGCTGGTCGCGCTCGTGACGGGTCTGGCGCCGCTGATCGACCGGATCCCCGTCTGCGTCACGCTGCACCTGCCGGCCGACCTCATGCCGCTCATCGCCTCGCATGTCGCGCGCACCTGCGGCGTCGAGAGCCATGTCGTCACCGGCGACCGTCGGCTCGATCCCGGCCGCGTCTACTTCGCTCCGGGCGACCGGCATATGTGCTTCGCGCGCATGGGCAGCGAGGTCGGCGTCCTTCTCGCGCTCGGCACGCGGGCCGATCTCTACCGGCCGTCGATCGACGTGATGTTCACGTCCGGCGCCCAGTCGTACGGTGCGCGGACGTTGGGCATCGTCCTTTCCGGCATGGGCAAGGACGGCCTTGAGGGCTCGCGGGCGATCGTCGAGGCCGGCGGCAGCGTCCTGGTCCAGGATAAGACGACCTCGGCGGTCTGGGGGATGCCCGGCGCGGTCGCCAATGCCGAACTCGCCGCCGCGATCCTCGAGCCCGCCGCGATGGCGCGCGACATCCTCGGCCGCATGGGCCGCGCCCGGAGGCTTGCATGAGCGATCCCTTCGCGCTCATCCGCAGCTTCGCGCTGGAGGCGGCCGGTCTGTCGCTCGATGAGGACAAGCGCTACCTCGTCGAGGACCGGCTCGCGCCGGTGCTGCGCCGGGAACGCCTCGCCGCCCTGTCCGATCTCGCCGCTGCGATCACCCGCGATCCGCGATCGGAGCTGGCGCGCGCCGCAGCCGAGGCGCTGACGATCAACGAGACCTCGTTCTTCCGCGACAAGGCGTTTTTCGAAAGCTTCGCGCAGACGCTTCTGCCGGCTCTGCTCGCGGCGCGCGCCGAGCGCCGCAGGCTGCGGATCTGGTGCGCCGGCTGCTCGACCGGCCAGGAACCCTATTCCCTCGCCATGCTGCTCGACGAGCAGGCGCGCCGGCTCGCCGGGTGGCAGGTCGAGATCCTGGCGACGGATCTCTCGCATGCGGTGATCGATACCGCACGGCGCGGCGTCTACAGCCAGTTCGAGGTCCAGCGCGGCGTGCCGATCGCGATGCTGCTGCGCTATTTCAGGCGCGAGGGCGATGTCTGGCAGATCGCCGATCATCTTCGCGCCAAGGTCACCTTCAGGCCGCAGAATTTGGTCGCCGGATTCCGAGACGCGGGTCCCTTCGACGTCATCTTGTGCCGCAACGTGCTGATCTATTTCGATGTCGCCACCAAGCGGCGTGTCCTTGCAAACCTCGCCGGCGCCCTGGCGGCTGACGGTTGCCTGGCGTTGGGCGCCGCCGAGACCGTCTGCGGCTTGAGCGACTCGCTGACGTCGATGCCCGGCCAGCGCTATCTGTTCCAGAAGCACGTCGCGGACGCGATGGCGAAACGCCTGGCGGCGATCTGAAGGATCCGACGTGTTTGACGTCTACGCTGGTTTCCGCAAGCGGGACCAAGCGCCTATAGGCCGCGCCTCTTCAGGCCCGCGTCGAAGACGCGGAGACAGGTGCGGGTGAGCGAGGCGCGGTTGGTCTTCATGCAGCTCACGAGGCTCATCTCGTCCGGATAGGTCGACGCGCAGAACCGTGCGGCGTCGAACGCGCAGGCGGACTTTTCCTGTGGCGTGATCCCCAGCGGATCCATTTGCGCGAGCGCAGACGTCGTCTGCAGCGCGGCCGCCAGGACGAGGATGAAACGCATCATTCGCGATCTCCTTTGCATCGATACTTTTGGTCGGACGAGGATGACGCTCGGTGGTGCCCGCCGACGCGCGTCGAC
>CAZZZM010000002.1:5116-6364 GCA_964658465.1 uncultured Nakamurella sp. | reverse complement strand
TAGCCGCGGCGCCAGCCACCGAAGCGATAGACGCCGAAGACGCCGCGATAGCCGTAGCCGACGCGCCCCCAGCGATAGCCGACGATGTTGGGCCGGCAGTAGCCGTAGACCGTGCGGTGAGCGTAGATGCCGCAACCGCCGGACACGAGCGTCACGACGGGCGCCGCGTGGACGTCGGCGACCGGAGCGACCGTCATGGCGGATGCCGGAACGGCGGCGGTGACGAGGCCGATCGCGAGAAGCGGGGCGGTCGCCTTACGGGCGAACGTTGCAAGCGTACTCATGTGTCATCCTTTCTCAGTTGGGAGTGGTGCTTTACGGGCAGGGGTGCTCGAGGCCGTCGTAGCCGACGTAGGTGCCGGTCCGCGGGCTGTAGGACCGGTAGTGCGCCTCGCAGAAGGCGACGGCGCCGCCGCCACGGGCCGGCACGACCACCGGGGCATAGACATAGGCGGGACGCGCCAAAGCGCTGCCGATGGCCGCGCCGGCGAGGAAGCCGGCCGCGCCGTAGCCGAAGCGGCCCCAGCCGTAGCCGCGCCGACCATAGCCTCCGCGCCAGCCGTACCGGCCGCCACTCCAGGCGACGTCCGTGACGCCGACGTGGGCGGGTGCCGCGCCGAGGCGAGCCTCGGTCGGGAAGGCGAACGTCGGGCTGACCGAGCCGGCCAGCAGCGCGCCGCTGACGGCGGCCGCAGAGCCGATTTTGACGAGAGCTTTCATGTGTACCTCCTTTCTCGAGACCGGATGCGCGACCGCCACCTGTGGGCTGGCGACTGCATCCGTCTGACGTGGGAAATATGCCCACGCGCGGCGGATGCCATGGTGCAAATGCACTGGATCGCGATTTTATTTACCGGTAGGGCGCGCGGCGGTCATGGTTTGGCGCCGAAGCATTGCTTCCGAATCCCGCCTAGGCGCTGGGCGCCGAGCAGGTGGCGATAGCGTTGGTTATCGTCCTGTAAAAACGGTGCGGCTGCACCATTGTCGAGGCTTCGTGACGATTGTACGAGGCCGGACAGAGAGCGATAGCCGGGTCGGTTTGCGACGGACCCTGGGCGGCCGCTCCTAATTCTCAAACGAACAGGACGTCTCCATGCCGATCGGTACCGTCAAATGGTTCAACGCCGAAAAGGGATACGGCTTCATCCAGCCCGACGACGGCGGCAAGGACGTCTTCGTGCACATATCGGCCGTCGAACGGGCCGGCATGCGCGGGCTGACCGAGGGCCGAAAGGTCTCCTTCGAAAT
>CAZZZM010000002.1:0-5016 GCA_964658465.1 uncultured Nakamurella sp. | reverse complement strand
TCGAACGGGCCGGCATGCGCGGGCTGACCGAGGGCCGAAAGGTCTCCTTCGAAATTGTCCCCGACAGGCGCACCGGGAAGGCCGCTGCCGACAACTTGCAGGACGGCTAGCGCCCGAAGGGGTCTTGTCGACGCGGCAACGCCTTCCTCGGAACTAGAGAGGCCGAGGAAGGCGTGGCACCTCTCCACTGATGGGGCGGCGCCGCGTTCGAGGCGCCCGGGCTTCAATCGGTGGGCGGTTTTCCGGAACCGTGAGCGCCAAGTAACGAGTGGGTGCCCGTCGGCTTCGTCTCGCGAGAAGGGCAGGGGACCCGCGGCCGGATGTTTCGCCCGCGACGACGCGGCGCGGTAGGTAAAGAGCTCCGGCACAAGTGCACGTTGCCGCAAAACAAGACTGTCCATACGTAACGGACGAGATGTAGCGACGACTGGTCTTTTGATACCAGTACGACAAGACATCGAACTAGTATCTCCATACCATTGAATGTGTCGGGGTGCGCGGATATTTGCCGCCTTATCGAGCCAATTGCTCGATTTCCAGGCCCTCGCAACGCGGTGCAGCGACATGATGCGCAAACTCTTCCTGGCGACAGCAGTCGCCCTGGCGGCCACCGCCAGTCTGGCCGGCGTCGGATACGCGGAGGGTGTCGCCTCGCCGCCCGCCACGATGACCAACAACTTGAAGGTCAAGTTCATCGACCAGCAGCCGAGCGATCGCCTGGCGTCGAAGCTTATCGGCACCGACATTCAGAACGGCAGCAAGGACACGATCGGCAGCGTCGCCGACATCGTGCTCGACGAGAACAACAAGGTACGCTCCTACATCGTCAGCGTCGGCGGCTTCCTGGGGATCGGCAGCAAGTACGTCGCCGTCGACCCGTCGGTCATGCAGATCTCCCGCGACAAGGACGACAAGCTGACGATCGTGATCGACACCGACAAGGATCAGCTGAAGGCGGCTCCGGAATACCGCTACCTGCACGATCAGAAGAACCAGTCGAAGCAGCCCTGACCTCGTTAGGCCCCCGCAACGCCGGCGATTTCGGCGCCGCCTTTTTGTGAAGGCGGCCCCGAGACCGGGAGAACCACCCCAACCATGTCGCGCATCATCGGCCCTGGCGCGCCTCCGTCCGCGGAGCCCGAGACAGCGTTCGAACCCAGCGGAACGGTTAAGCTCGAGGCGCATTCTTTTGGTACAAATGCACTATCGCGTTCGCGTGAGAACCAAGGCCTGAATCACATCGTCGATCGTTCGCAACTCCAGCACATCATCGCCGGCTTGACCGACGGGGTCATTCTCGTCGAGCCGGACCAGTCGCTGACCTGGGCGAACGACGCGGCATTGGCGATGCACGGCGTCGACGCCATCTCCGCGCTCGGCGCGACCGTCGAGGAATATCGACGCAACTTCCGCCTGCAATACCGCAACAATCACGCCCTCGAAGACGGTCAGTATCCGATCGAGCGGGTGGTCGCGGGCGAAGCCTTCGACGACGTCATCGTCGAGGTCATCCCCGCCGGCTCCAACAAGCCGCGATGGGTCCATAGGATCCGCAGCCTCGTCATCAACGACACCGACGGGCATCCCGACTGCCTGGTCCTCATCTTGAAGGACGCGACGGATCGCTTCCAGGCCGAGGATCGCTTCCAGAAGACGTTTGCCGCCAATCCGGCGCCGGCGGTGATCTGCCGGCTTTCCGATCTGCGCTACGTCAAGGTGAACCAGGGCTTCGTCGAGATGACGGGCTTCCGGCGGGAAGATCTGCTCGGGCGCTCGACCTACGAGATCGACATGTTCCACGGCGCCGACAAGCGCCACCTCGCCATAGAGCGGCTGAGCCTCGGCGAGACGATCCCTCAGATGGAGGCGCGCCTCGACCTGCCGAACGGCGGCAGCAAGTGGGTCATCGTCGCCGGCCAGCCGATCGAGATCGGCGACGAAGCCTGCATGCTGTTCACCTTCGCCGACCTCGAGCCGCAGAAGAAGGCGGAAGCGGCGTTGCGGCACAGCGAGGAGCAGTTTGAAAAAGCGTTTCGCGCGTCGCCGGCGGCGACCGTGCTGCTCAAGCTCGCCGACATGTCGTTCATGATGGTCAATGACGGCTTCAGCCGGCTGTTCGGGCTGGCCGAGATCGACGTCATCGGCCGGCGCATGGACGAAATCGCGTTCTGGGTGAAGCCGGAGGACTACGAGCGATTCAAGACGGCGGCGGTCGAGACCGGCGCGATCTGCAAAAGCGAGGAATGCCTGAAGTGCGGCAACGGCGACCTCGATTGCATGGTCTCCGCCGTCAGCGTGACCATCGCCGACGAGGTGTGCTTGCTCTGCACCATCCTCGACATCACCGAACGCAAGCGCTCGGAGCGCGATCTCGTCGCGGCCATCGACAAGGTGATGGCGGATACGTCCTGGTTTTCTCGCGGCCTGATCGAGAAGCTCGCCGAACTGCGCAGCATGAACCGTCGCGATGCCAAGGGCATCGACACCGTGGTGCTGACGAGGCGCGAGCGACAGGTGCTGCAGTTCATCTGCCAGGGCCTCATCGACGCGAAGATCGCCGACCGCCTGCACGTCTCGCAGAACACCGTGCGCAACCACGTGGCGGCGCTCTACAAGAAGCTGCAGGTGCACAACCGAACCGAGGCGGCTCTGTGGGGACACGCCAATGGCTTCACGCCGGATGCGCCGACGGAGGTCGTGAAGCGCCTCGTGGCCGCAAAGCCGACACGCGGCGCGCCTACTAGTCTAAAATAATCACCTTTTAGTACCGCCGTACTATGGCCGAGCTGGTGCCGACGGCACAGCTATAGCTCCATGCGGCGGACGAGCGCCGTCAACATGGAGGGTTCAATGGACAAGGACCGGATCGAAGGCACGGCCAAGGAGGTCAAGGGCTCGATCAAGGAAGCGATCGGCAAGCTGACCGGCAACGAGCAGACGCAGGCCGAAGGCGCGGCCGAGAAGGTCGCCGGCAAGGTCCAGGGCACCGCCGGCAAGGCCAAGGACGGCGTGCGCGACGTCTTCAAGAAGTAGTCGCCCGGTCCGGCCGGTCGCACGCCGACCGGTCGCCCGCTTATTCACAAACGAAGGAATAAACTCATGGATGCCGATCGCATCAAGGGCGCCGCGCAGGAAGCCGGCGGCAAGATTCAGCAGGGCTTTGGCAAGTTGACCGGTGACGACTCGACGCGCGCCGAAGGCGCCGCACGCGAGATCGGCGGCAAGGCGCAAGGCGCGTTCGGGGCCGCGAAGGATCAGATCCGCGAGACCGCAGAAGACGTCGGCGCGTTCGCCAACGACGCCGTCCAGCATGGCGCTGATTACGCCCGTCAGGGTGCAGACTACGCCCAGCAGGGCGTCCGCGCCGTCGAGAATTCGATGAAGGACTACCCGGTCGCCTTTCTTCTGGCCGCCGCCGGCTTCGGCTTCCTCGCCGCTCTTCTGCTGCGCGACCATCGTCGCGACTCCTACTATCGCCGCTGAATAGCCGCCGTCTCCGGAGCACCGATGTTTTCCTTTTTCGACTCATCCCGCGACGAGCGTGAACGCGCGCTCATCACGGAGCACGCGGCTGCGCTCGCCCCCATGACGATGTCGTGGGGCGCGATCATCGCCGGCGCGCTGACCGCCCTCGTCGCGCAACTCGTCTTCAACCTGCTCGGCTTGGGGATCGGGCTCTCCGCCGTCGATCCCAAGGGGGGCGGCGCAAGCGCCGAAGCCTTCTCGATTGGCGCCGGAGGCTGGATCCTCCTTTCCGCCATCTTCGCCTATGCCGTCGGCGGCTACGTCTCCGGGCGGCTCAGCCGCATCCCGGCGCGCTCGCTTGCCGGCTACCACGGCCTGGTGACGTGGGCGCTGACGACGGTCGTCGCGATCTTTCTCGTGACCAGCGCCGTCGGCGGCGTGCTGGGTGGCGCCTTCGGTGCCGTCTCCGGCGCGTTCGGCGGCACCGGCTCGGCGTTGTCGGGTGCTGTCAAGGCGGCCGCGCCGCAGCTTTCCAAGGGTGCCGATCCGATCTCGGCAATCCTCGCTCAGCTGAAGGACAAGGCGGGCGATCCCACCAATGTCGCGGCGCGCGACGATGCGATCGCGGCGGTGAAATCGGCGTTGTCCAGCGATCCGTCGACGCGCGACCAGGCCACCGGTCAGGCGGCGGACGCGCTGGCGAAGCTGACGGGCAAGTCGCAGGCCGATGCCCGCGCCCAGGTCGAGGATTACGAGCATCAGTACGACGACCTGATGGCCAAGGGTAAGGAAACAGCGACCAATGTCGCGGCCACTGCGGCAACCGCGGCCTCGCGCGGCGCGCTCATCGCCTCGCTGGCCTTGATCATCGGCGCGCTGGCGGCGTTCTTCTCCGGTCGCTTCGCCGCCGTCAGGGTGCAGTCGAGCCTTGTCGGCTCGCGGTAAACCGATGCCGACGCGCAAGCTCGCCTTGCGCGTCGGCAGCTCCCTCCTCTCGCTCGCCTGGGCGTCGGTGCGAAGCCCGGCTCGTCACCGCCTCGGCTCAGCCAGCCCTCTCAATCGGGAACGATCTATGCCAGCCGCCGAACACCGCTCCACGCTCGGCTTGATCAGCGAGGCGCTTTCGCAAGTATCGCAGCTGATGGGCTCGGAACTCGCGCTGGCCCGCACCGAGATGGGCGAAAAGATCGCCGCCGCCGTCGCGGCCATCCTCAGCATCGTCGGGGCGGCTGTCTTCCTGGTCGTCGCCTTGATCTTTCTACTCGACGGTCTCGTCGCTTTGCTGATCGAGCACGGATGGCGTCCGTCGACCTCGAGCCTGACCGTCGGCGCCGCGATCGGGTTCGTGGCGATCGCCGCGATCCTCTTTGCGAAGAGCCGCCTGTCGGTCGGCGGCCTGACGCCCAGCCGGACCCTCGGTCAGGCGGGCAAGACCGTCGATGTCCTGCGTGGAAGGGATCCGTCATGAGCGCACGCCAAATGGAAAAGCAGGTCGAGCAGAAGCGCGACGAACTCGCCCGTACGCTCGACCAGCTGCGCGACAACCTCGCT
>CAZZZM010000001.1:46075-53903 GCA_964658465.1 uncultured Nakamurella sp. | reverse complement strand
GCCTCAGGCCAGCGCCTGCTTCTGCAGCGCCACGAGCTGGGCGATGCCGCCCTTGGCCAGCGTCATCATCGCGGCGAGCTCGGCCTCGGAGAAGACGGCGCCTTCGGCCGAGGCCTGCACCTCGACCAGCGCGCCGGCGCCGGACAGCACGAAATTGGCGTCGGTCTGCGCCTCGGAATCCTCGGCATAGTCGAGGTCCAGCACCGGCGTGCCCTGGTAGATGCCGCAGGAGACCGCGGCGACGTGGTCGCGCAGCGGGCTGTCCTTGAGGATCGAGCGCGCGCGCATCCATTCGAGGCAATCGCGCAGCGCCACCCAGGCGCCGGTGATCGAGGCGGTGCGGGTGCCGCCGTCGGCCTGGATGACGTCGCAGTCGATGGTGATCTGCCGCTCGCCCATCGCCTGCAGGTTGACGACGGCGCGCAGGCTGCGGCCGATCAGCCGTTGGATCTCCTGCGTGCGGCCGGACGGCTTGCCCGACGTGACCTCGCGGCGGGTGCGGGTGTGCGTCGCGCGCGGCAGCATGGCGTATTCGGCGGTGATCCAGCCGCGGCCCTGGCCGCGCAGCCACGGCGGCGGCTTGTCCTCGAGCGAGGCGGTGCAGAGCACGTGCGTCGAGCCGAACTTCACCAGGCAGGAGCCCTCGGCGTAGCGGGCGACGTTGCGCTCGATCGAGACGGGGCGCAGCGCGTCGGGCGCGCGGTTGGACGGTCGCATCGAAAACTCCTCGGGATCGCGCCGTCGTAGGCGGCGGCGGGCGCCCGCGCAAGAAGACGCATCGATCGCATTTGATCGGTTTTTGTCGTGTCGCCTTCAAACGAAACGGCTAAGGTGACACACGGGGGACAAACTCATGACGCCGACGGCCACCGACTACGCCTTGATCGGCCGCTCGTATTCGAGCGACTCGTTCGAGAGCCTCTACCAGGCCTCGGTGGCGACGCGCCGCCGCGAGCGCGGCGGCATCTGGGGCGCCGGCCGTCAGCTGCCGGCACGCAACGCCTGGCTCACGGCCCAGCGCGCGCCCGTCGTCATGAAGGCGATCCGCTAGGCCCCGCGCTCGTCGAGCAGCTTGGCGACGGCGGTGCGCAGCGCGGCGATGCCCTCGCCGGTCTCTGACGAGGTGAAGATGATCTCCGGATGCGCCGCGACATGGGTCGCAAGCTCGGCGAGCGTCGCGGCGACGACGGCGTCGCGCGCCGACAGCTTCACCTCGTCGAGCTTGGTCAGCACGATCTGGTAGGAGCACGCGGCCTTGTCGAGGAGGTCGCACATCTCGCGATCCGGCGGCTTCAGGCCGTGGCGGCCGTCGACCAGCACGAAGACGCGCGCCAACGGCGCCCGGCCGCGCAGGAACGCGTGCATGAGGCTCGTCCAGCTGGCGATCTTCTCCTTCGAGGCGACGGCGTAGCCGTAGCCCGGCATGTCGACGAGGCGCAGGCGCTCCGGCGTGCCGACCGCGAAGAAGTTGAGCTGCTGCGTGCGCCCCGGCGTGTGCGACGTGCGCGCCAGCGCGTTGCGTCCGGTGAGCGCATTGAGGAGCGACGACTTGCCGACGTTGGACCGGCCGGCGAAGGCGATCTCCGGCGGCCCCGACGGCGGCAGGTTGTCGGCCTTGGCGGCGGCCCAGATGAACTCGCATTCCCCCGCAAACAGCAGCCGGCCGGCCTCCGCTAGCTGCGCCTCGCGATCCAGCTCCTCGGCCGTCGGCACGGCGCTATTCCCCCGGCGCGATGCGCTTGCCCTCGGCCTCGGCCTCGAGGTTCTTCAGGTCGCGCTTGCTCCTGGCCAGCGCCGCCGCCTTGTCGGCCTGGGTCGGCTTCTTGCCGCCGAACATGCCCTTCAGATTGTCGAACAGCTCGAGCTTCACGCCGGCGCGCTTCATGATCACCGACTGCTGGATGATGGTCAGCGTGTTGTTGACCGTCCAGTAGAGCACCAGGCCCGACGGGAAGGTGCCGAGCATGAAGGTGAAGATCACCGGCATCCAGGAGAACATCGTCTTCTGGACGGGGTCGGTCGGCTCCGGGTTCATCTTCATCTGCAGGAACATCGACACGCCCATCACGAGCGGCAGCAGGCCGATCGCCAGGAAGTGGCCGATGACCGGCAGGGTCGTCGGGTTGTAGGGGAGCAGCCCGAACAGGTTGAAGACGTTGGTCGGGTCGGGCTGCGAGAGATCGTGGATCCACAGGTAGAACGGCGCCTGGCGCATCTCGATCGTGACGAACAGCACCTTGTAGAGCGCGAAGAAGACCGGGATCTGGATGACCATCGGCAGGCAGCCGGCGACCGGGTTGATCTTCTCGGCCTTGTAGATCGCCATCATCTCCTGCTGCTGGCGCATCTTGTCGTCGGGGTACTTCTCCTTCAGCGCCTGCAGCTGCGGCTGCGCCGCCTTCATCTTGGCCATCGACATGTACGAGCGATTGGCGAGCGGGAAGAAGACCAGCTTGACGAGGAAGGTCACGCCGATGATGGCCAGGCCGAAATTGCCGACGATCTTGTAGATGCCGTCGATCAGGAAGAACATCGGCTTGGTGATGAAGTAGAACCAACCCCAGTCGATCATGAGGTCGAACTTCTCGATGCCGAGCGTGTCCTTGTACTTGTCGAGCAGGGTGACGACCTTGGCGCCGGCGAAGATATGCGAGGACACCGAGCCCTCGCCCCCCGCCGCCACGGTGATCGGCGCGCCGATCGTCGCCGTCTGGTAGGTGCGGTCGCCCGCCGGGCCCAGGGCCTGGAACGTCGCATCGAAGCTCTGGCTCTGGTCCGGCACCAAGGCCGTCGCCCAGTACTTGTCGGTGAAGCCGGCCCAGCCGCCCGTGCCCTTCAGCGAAATCGTCGATCCCGGCTCCTTCTCGATCGAGGCGTAGGTCGGCTCCTTGACGCCGGAATCGCCGACGACGCCGACGTAGCCCTCATGCAGCACCGAATAGCCCGCCGTCTTGGGCAGGCCCTGGCGCACGATCAGCGCGTACGGCGACAGCGTGACCGGCGACCCGCCCTTGTTGGCGACGCTGTTGGTGATCGAGAACATGTAGTCGCGGTCGACCGCGATCTTGCGCGTGAAGACGAGGCCCTTGCCGTTGTCCCAGGTGAGCGTCAGGGGCGTCGTCGGCGTCAGCTTCTGGCCGTCCGCCTTCCACAGCGTGTCGGGCCCCGGCAGCGGCACGTCGGCGCCGGGCTGCGCGACGAAGCCGGCCTCGGCGAAATAGGCGGCGGGCGCGCCAGACGGCGTCAGCAGCACGATGTTCGGCGAGGTCTTCGCCGGCGTCTCGCGATAGTCCTTGAGCGACAGGTCGTCGAGCCGGCCGCCCTTCAGCGCGACCGAGCCGGCGAGCGCGGGCGTGTCGATGTCGACGCGCGGGCTCTCGGCGAGCACGACCTTGCGGTCGCGCTGGATGGCCGGCGTCTCGGGCACGGGGCCGCCCTGCGGCGGGGCGTTCACCGACGGCGGCGGCAGCGACGAGGGCGATCCCGTCCGGACCGGCGAGGCGCCGGGTTGCTGCGTCTGCAGCTGGCGCGACTTGTCGAGCTGCGGCTTGGCGTAGAAGTAGTTCCACCCGAAGATCACGAGGATCGAGAGCGCGAGCGCCAGATAATAATTCTTCGTGTCGGGTTTCATGGCGATCTCTGGCGTCCTGGATCTTCCGATCGGGCCTCGCGGCGGCCGTGCCTCAGCCCGGAGCGCCCACCTTGCTGGTATCGCGGCCGGCCTCTCGCCGCTTGCGACGACCGGCGTCATGCACGCCAATGAAGGCGCGGGCAAGCTCGCTCTGAAGCTCGGCGAACGGCACGCGGATCGCCGCGATCCTGCCGATCACCACATAATCATGCCCGGGGCGCGCCTGTAGCCCTACGGATAGTCGCAGCGCTTCGCGCAGCCGCCGGCGGGCGCGGTTGCGGATCACCGCGCAGCCCACTTTCTTGGTCAGCGTGAAGCCGAGTCGCGGCGGCTGCTCGGCCTCGTCGGCCCCGCGCGCGGTGGCCTGCAGCGTCAGCGCCGTGCCGTGCCAGCGCTTGCCCTTGGCCGCGCGCAAAAAATCGGCGCGGCGCACCAGCCGGCCGATCGAGGGGGATGCGGAAGGCGGTGCGGCGTCGAGCGTCAGGCCGAGAGCCGCTTGCGGCCGCGGGCGCGGCGCGCGGCGATGACCTTGCGGCCACCGACGGTCTCCATGCGGGCACGGAAGCCGTGGCGGCGCTTGCGCACGAGCTTCGAGGGCTGATAGGTGCGTTTCACGTCAAAAACTCCATCTCGACGGGACCGGCTTCCGCCGTCCGACGGTCGAGGACAAGGCATCTCAGAATGAGGTGCCGGGCTCGGCGCGCGAAAACGGTCGCGGCGCACCCGCTCACCCGAGCGGCGGCTTATGAGCGAAGGCGTCGCCGAAGTCAATTTCGACGCGCGCATTCCGCGCGCATTCGGCGCGCCCCGGTGCCGGTTGGCGGCTCGACGGCGAACCTCTATGTCGGCGGCATGACCGCTTCCTTCGACGTCATCGTCATCGGCGCCGGCGCGGCGGGCATCGGCGCCGGCCGCGAGCTGGCGCGCCGGAACGCGAGCTTCTGCATCCTGGAAGCGCGCGAGCGGATCGGCGGCCGCGCCTGGACCAGCACCTGCGGCACGCCCTATCCGTTCGACCTCGGCTGCGAATGGCTGCATTCGGCCGATCGCAACGTGCTGGCGAAGCTGGCGCCGGACCTCGGCATCGCGCTCGACAAGGCCATGCCGCCGTGGCGCCGGCGGCATCTCCAGCGCGGCTTCGGCGATGCCGAGCAGGACGCCTTCGCGGCCGAATCGGACGCCTTCTTCCTGCGGCTGGAGGAAGCCGCCGAGACGGCACGGCGCAGCGGGCGGGACCGGCCGGCCTCCGACTTCCTCGCCCCCAACGCGCGCTGGGCCGGCTTCCTTGATGCGATCTCGACCTATTACAACGGCGCGCCGCTCGACCGCGTCTCGGTGCTGGATTTCGACGCCTACGTCGACACCGAGGTGAACTGGCGCGCGGTCGGCGGCTACGGCGCGCTGATCGAGAAGGCCGCCGCCGGCCTGCCGATCCGCCTCGGCTGCCCGGTGACGCGGGTCGATGCAAGCGGGCGGGCGATCGCGGTCGAGACCGCCGCCGGCACGCTCACCGCGGAGGCCGTCATCGTCACGGTGTCGAGCAACGTCCTGGCTTCGGGCGCGATCGACTTCGCCCCGGCGCTCGACGACCATCTCGCCGCCGCGGCCGCGCTGCCGCTCGGCATTGCCGACAAGGTGTTCTTCTCACTCGACGAGCCCGAGGCCTTCGAGCCCGACACGCGGCTCATCGGCGCGCCGGAGCGGCGCGACACCGGCACCTATACGCTGCGCAGCCATGGGCGCCCGATCGTCGAAGGTTATTTCGGCGGCGATTACGCGCGGGCGCTCGAGACGGCCGGGCCGGACGCCTTTCTCGACGCGGCGCGGCGCGAGATCTCGGAGGCGCTGGGGCGCGACGTCGGCGCGAAGCTCAAGCCGATCGCGACGACGGCCTGGGCAGGCGACCCTTACGCGCTGGGCTCGTATTCGCACGCGCTGCCGGGCCATGCCGACGCGCGGGCGACGCTCGCCGCCCCCGTCGACGGGCGGCTGCTGTTCGCCGGCGAGGCGACGTCGCCGCATTTCTTCTCGACCGCGCACGGGGCCTTCGAGGAAGGGACGCGGGCGGCGGCCTTCGTCGCGAAGGGCCGGTAACGGCGAATCGAAGCGCCCCTTTCCAAAGCCGCCTCCGCTTCATAGAAGTGAAGGCATGACGTCCGACCGCCAAACCGACCTCTACACCCGCACGACGCGCGACGTCGAAATCTCCGTCCTGCCGGAGTTCCTGCCCGAGCGCTCGGACGCCAGCGAGGGCCATTACTTCTGGGCCTACACGGTCGAGATCGCCAACCAGGGCGAGACGACGATCCAGGTGACCGACCGCTACTGGCGGATCACCGACGGCCAGGGCCGGCTCGAAGAGGTGCGTGGCCCCGGCGTCGTCGGCGAGCAGCCGGTGCTGCAGCCGGGCGACGTGTTCCGCTACACGTCGGGCTGCCCGCTCTCGACCCCCTCCGGCTTCATGACCGGGACCTACCGCGTCGTCGTCGAAGGCGGCGAGGAATTCGAGGCCGAGATCCCGCTGTTCTCGCTCGACTCGCCGTACCTGTCGCGCGTGCTGAATTGACCGGCGCCCACGAGGCCGCCAACGAGGGCGTCCGCGAGACCGCGCTCGCGCTGCTCGAGGAGCTCGTCGGCTTCGACACGGTCAGTTCGAAGACAAACCTGCCGCTGATCGAGCGCGTCGAGGCCTGGCTCGCCGAGCACGGCATCGCCTCGACGCGCGTGCCCAACGCCGCCGGCGACAAGGCCGCGCTGTTCGCGACCGTCGGGCCGGCGGGCGACGGCGGCATCGTGCTCTCGGGCCATACCGACGTGGTGCCGGTGAAGGGCCAGAAATGGTCGAGCGACCCGTTCGCGCTGCGACGCGACGGCGGCCGGCTCTACGGCCGCGGCGCCTGCGACATGAAGGCCTTCGACGCGCTCTGCCTCGCCATGCTGCCGCAATGGAAGAGCGCCGCGCTGACGAAGCCGATCCACCTCCTGCTCTCCTACGACGAGGAGATCGGCTGCCGCGGCTCGCTCGACACGATCGCCCGCTTCGGCGACGACCTGCCGCGTCCCGCGATCTGCATCGTCGGCGAACCGACGAAGATGGCCGTCGTCGACGCGCACAAGTCGATCTCGCATTACGAGACGATCGTGCGCGGCAAGGAGGCGCATTCCTCCGACCCGCGCGCCGGAGCCAACGCGGTCGAGGTCGCCTGCCTTCTCGTCGCCGAGCTCTACCGCCTGCAGGCGACGCTGGAGGAGGAGGGCGATCCGTCCGGCCTGTTCCAGCCGCCGTTCTCGACGGTCCACGTCGGGACGATCGAGGGCGGCCACGCGCGCAACATCCTCGCCAACGCCTGCAGCTTCGGCTGGGAATTCCGCGGCCTGCCCGGCGCCGATCCGAAACGCGCGGCGAAGCATCTGCAGGCCTTCATCGATCGCGTCGCCCTGCCGCGTCTCAGCCGCTACACGAAGGACGTCTCGATCGAGACGCAGGGCGAGGTCGAGGTGCCGGGCCTCGCCCCCGATCACGGCTCGGAGGCCGAGATGCTGGCGAAGCGCATCACCGGCGCCAACGCGGTCGAGACCGTGTCGTTCGCCACCGAGGCCGGCCAGTTCCAGAAGGCCGGCATCCCGACGATCGTCTGCGGCCCGGGCTCGATCGCCCAGGCGCACCAGCCCGACGAATATATCGAGCTGTCGCAGATCGATGCCGGGCTCGCCTTCCTGCGCAAGCTCGGCGAAGCGCTGGCCTAACCTCCGCGATCGCCATCCCGGGGCGTCGGACGCGCACCCGGGCCAGGCGCCGGAATGCCCCCGGAGCACAAGCCTGCGACAAGGCTCGGCTGCGAGATTGAGCGCGACCCGAAGCTCGCGGACCCCGCATGGCGATCCAGCCGCCGTCAGACATCCTGCTCGACGTGGCCGCCGCGGCGGACCCGGCGTCGGTGCGCGCGGCGACGGCGCGGCTCGCCAAGCTCGCCGCCGATCCCGCCGTCGTCGACAAGGACTTCGGCAAGGCGCTCGCCGCGGCCAATGCGGCCGGCAAGGCCGGCGCCGCCGGCAGCACTGCTAGCGCCACCCCGAGCAAGACCGCCGCGACGCCAGCGCAGCTCGCCTCGAGCGACACGCCGACGCTGAAGCGCGGCGTCACCCACAAGGGCGACGTCTACCAGAAGTTCGAGGCGGTGCTGCTGCAGAGCTTCG
>CAZZZM010000001.1:41552-45975 GCA_964658465.1 uncultured Nakamurella sp. | reverse complement strand
ACCCACAAGGGCGACGTCTACCAGAAGTTCGAGGCGGTGCTGCTGCAGAGCTTCGTCGAATCGATGCTGCCGAAGGACGACGAGCTCTACGGCGGCAAGGAGACGGCGGGCTCCTTCCGCTCGATGATGGCGGAACAGCTCGCCAACCAGATCTCGAAAGCCGGCGGCGTCGGCATCGCCAGGGCCGTCGAGCACGCCCATCCCGCGCACGCGGCGCCGCCGCGCGCCGAGCAGCCCCTGAAGGCCTGACCCCATGCCCGCACAAGCGACCGCCGCCTGGTTTCCCGAGGACCGCAAGTTCGTCTCGTCCGAGACCTACGACGCCTTCGTCAGCGTGATGGATCGGCTCGAGAACGTGATCGAGTCCGAGACCCGCATGCTCGCCTCCGGCGCTAGCGCGGACATCGCCGAGGCGACGCGGCAGAAGCGGCAGGGCTTCCTGGAGCTCAGCCGCCTGATGAAGACGATGGAGCGCACGATCCCGAGCCAGGACATCCTGTCCCGGCTGGCGTCGTTCCGCGGCAAGCTCGAGGCCAACGACGCCAGGCTCCGCGTCCACCTGCAGGCGGTGCGCGCCGTCAACGCGCTGATCGTCGACGTGATGCGCGAGGCGGAATCCGACGGCACCTATTCGCGCGGCCACGGCCGCTACGCCGAAGACGCGTGACAGCGACGATGGCAGCGGAGCGATGAAGGCGTTCCTGATCGGTCTCTGGGTGATCGCGGTCGCGCTCGGCGCGAGCTACGCGGTCGCCCTCGTCGAGACCCCGGCGAAGGTCGACGCCAAAGCCGGCGCGTCCGCGCTGGAGTCGCAGAAGACGCGCGTCATCAACGTGCCGATCGTCGCGGGCGGCGCGGTGCGCGGCTTCATCGTCGCGCAATTCGCGTACACGACCGATCCCGGCAAGACCAAGACGCTGAGCGTCTCGCCCGAGGTGTTCCTGCTCGACGAGGCCTTCCGCACGCTCTACGCCGACGACAAGCTCGATTTCGAGCATCTCGACAAATACGACATCACAGCCCTCACCAAGCGTCTCGTCGCCGCCACCAACGCGCGGCTCGGCGAGGACGTCGTCCACGACGTGCTGGTGCAGGACTTCACCTTCATCTCGAAGGAGGAGAACGACCGATGAGCGTGCGCGACGCCGGGCCGGCTGACTTCGACGGGCTCGCATTCGGGCGCCTGACCTGGATCGGCCTCGTCGTCGCCGCCCTCGGCTGGGCGCTGATGATCGGCGAGGCGACGATGGCCGACGTCGTCGTGCATGCGCCGCGGGCGCCGACCCTGCACGGCGACCTCGTCGTCGTCGCGCAATGCCTGATCGGCTCCGGCTTCGCGCTGGCGATTGTCGGCGCGTTGCAGAGCGGGTTCGGCACCCTGAACCGCTTCTTCGAGGCCGTCCTGTCGCGCTCGTCGCAACGGGCCTCCGGCGCGCCCGCCCCCGTCGCGCCGGCTCCGGCCCGCGAGCGGCGCCCCTATCGCACCCTCGCCGACGGCTCCGTCGAGGTCGAGACCATCGTCGGCACGCGCCGCTTCGCGACGATGCGCGAGGCCGCCGACTTCATTTGATCGCCAACCTTATCGTTCCGAGCTGCGCGACGCGCTCCCCGGCGACGCGCTCGACGATCAGTCGCCGGCGCGGTGGGCGGCGGACGGCGCCCCATCGGCCGACTTGAGGAGCGCGGCGCAATCGGAAGGGGCCGGCTTTCCGGCGAAGCGGTCGGCGAGCCAATCCACCGTCGCGCCCGTCGTGACGACGGCGATCGAGAGGTGACCGGCGTCCGGCTTCCAGATGAAGCGCACGTCGTCGCCGAGCCGGCAGCTGCCCTGCGCGAAGGCGCGGGTCAGCGGCGGCATGACGACGTCGTCCTTGCCGCCCTGCGCGATGAGCAGCGGGACGGACAGATGCCGCGGGATGAGCGAGTTCTCCGCCAACCGCGCCGCCCATTGCGGCCCGAGGTTGTGCGGCACCTGCCGGCTCAGGATGAACAGCGTCGTGTTGGTGAAGGCGGACGCCATGTCGAACCGCGTGCAGTCCTTGGCCAGCCGATGGATGATGAACCGGCCGAAGGCGTTGGAGAAGGTCGACAGCGGGATGCCGTAGACCTTGGACCAGCTGTCGGTGACGTAGCCCGTGATGAGCGCCCGCACGCCGGGGTTCGAGATCATCTCGAAATTCTTGACGAGATCGGTCGGCGGGGCGGCGGCGGCGGCGCCGACCAGCTGGAACTCCGGCAGGTAGTCCGGCGCCAGGTCCGCCGACCACAGCGAGGCATGCGCCCCCTCCGACTCGCCCCATAGCGCATAGCGTTTGCCGACGTGCGCGTCGGGCATCTGCGACGCCGCGCGGACGATGTCGAGCATCGCATGCGCTTCCGCCAGCCCGACGAGATAGGGATGCACCCGGCCGGAATTGGGATCGGCGAAATCCGAGGCGGCGATGACCCAGCCGTGCTTGAGAAGATCGCTGATCTCCGGCGTGTTCTCGAACATCTTCTTCGGCGTCGCCGACGGCGCGCAGACGGGCGCGAGACCCACCGTTCCGCGCCCCCAGGACACGATGTCGCGGCCCTGCGCCGGGGCGGGGCCCGCGGGGATGACGACGATTCCCGTCACCTCCTCCGGCTTGCCCACATTGTCGAGCGTACGGTAGCGGACCTGCCACGCCGAAGCGCCCTCGGGCGCGCCCTTGATGGGGCTGGTGGAGAGCAGTTCGCCGCGCGTCGCCGGCTTCGTCGTGTCGGCGGCGGCCGCGGTCGCACCCGATGTCGCGAGAGCCATCAGCACGGCGGCGAGAACGGATCGGCCGCCGCGCGATGTGCGGTCGCCTCGATGCAGCTTCACGTTCTACCGCCCTCGCCTACGTATATCGGAGCGCTGAACAATCGCGCGCGGCCAATGTTCCACCGCAACGCACCATCGGCGACGATCAAGGTGAACCGCGGGGCAACGAAGCCGGGAGACGTCGGCGAGGCGCGCAGGCGGGAGGGACGCATGACACCGGAAGCCAAACGCGCGACGTTTCGCGCCCTGCACGAGACCGGCTGCTTCGTGCTGCCGAACCCCTGGGACGTCGGCAGCGCCAAGCTGTTGCAGCATCTCGGCTTCAAGGCGCTGGCCTCGTCGAGCGCCGGCTTCGCCTGGACGATGGGCAAGCCCGACCACCTCGTGACCCGCGACGAGATCGTCGCCCATCTCGCCGCGCTGTCTGCCGCCGTCGACCTGCCCGTCAACGCGGACTTCGAATCCGGTTTCGCGGCCGAGCCGGACGGCGTGGCGGAGAGCGTCACGCTGGCCCTGGCGGCCGGCGTCGCTGGCCTGTCGATCGAGGACCTGGATGAGAGCGGCGGCTTCTACGACACGGCGCGGGCCGTCGAGCGGCTGCGCGCGGCCAAGGCGGCGATGGCGGGCAGCGACGCGGTGCTCGTCGCGCGGACCGAGCTGATGCTCACCGACCCCGGCGCGCTTCACCCGGCGATCGACAGGCTCGTCGCGTTCGCCGACGCCGGCGCCGATTGCCTGTTTGCGCCCGGCGTGAAGACGCCCGACGACATCGCCACCATGGTGCGGGCCGTGGCGCCGAAGCCGCTCAACGTGCTGGTTCTCGATCCTGCGCTGACCCTGGCCCAGCTCGCCGACCTCGGCGTGCGGCGGGTGTCGGTGGGCGGCGCGCTGGCGCGGGTGGCGCTCGGCGCGCTGCTGACGGCGGCGGAGGCGATGGCGGACGGCTCGTTCGCCGGGCTGTCCGGCGGCGCGCCGCGCGACCTGTTGAACGGGGTGTATGCGCCCTGATCGCCCGCACATATCGCCCGAGGTCGGCGCCGTGCTCGGCGTCGATGTCGGCTTCTCGCCGACGCGGCGGTCGAGCGCCGTCTGCCGCCTCGACTTCACGCGCGAGACCCTCGCCTGGACGATCGCGCGCTTCCGCTACCGCGAACCCGAGCGCACCGACACGCTGCGACGTCTCGCCGACCGGCCGCTGCTGGCCGCCGCCTTCGACGGACCGATGCGGCGCGGGCTGGACGAGATCGGCCGTTATCGCGAGGCGGAGCGCGTCCTGGCGCGCGGCGTCGGCCACCGCATCGGCAAGCCCGGGTCGTCCGGCGCGCCGGTCGGTCGCCAGCTCAACGCGGCCACCAACGCCTATGCGAAGATCGTCCGCGACACGGGCCTGGTCGCGCCGGCGGGCCATGCCGAGGCGATCGACGAGGCGGCGATCGTCGAGACGTTTCCGCACGCCTGGCTCGGCCTGCTCATCGACGCGCCGGAAGCACTGGCGACGCGCCGCGGCGATCGGTCGGATGTCTATTACGCGCACCTCGCCGGCTCGGGCCGCCTCGATGCCGTGCTGGCGCATCTGCTGCCGGGGCGCCGCGCAGCCGACTCGTTCAACAGCGTCACCGACCACGACGAGCGCGCCGC
>CAZZZM010000001.1:37134-41452 GCA_964658465.1 uncultured Nakamurella sp. | reverse complement strand
AGCACGGCGCGACCGAACAGGTAGCCCTGCAGGTAGTCGACGCCCCAGTCGGCGAGAAGGCGAGCGGTCGCCTCGTCCTCGATCCATTCGGCGACGGTCGGGATGCGCAGGTTGCGCGCGAGGTCGATCAGCGTGCGGATGAAGAAGCGGTCGTCGGTCGAGGAGGTGAGGTTCTGCGCGAAGGCGCCGTCGATCTTCAGCACGTCGATCGGCAGCCGGCGCAGCATCTTGAACGAAGAATGCCCCGCGCCGAAGTCGTCGAGCGCGACGCGGACGCCGAGCAGCTTGATCTCGGCGAGCAGCGCCTGCATCCGCTCGACATCGGCGATCACGCAGGTCTCGGCGATCTCGACGAGGAGGCGGCGCGCCGCGTCCGGCCGCAGCTTGCTCGCCGAGCGCAGGTGGTCGATCCACAGGCTATCGCCGAGGCTTTCCGACGACACGTTGATCGATAGCGTCAGCTTGCGGTCCGTGGTGAGCATCGCGAAAGCGAGATCGAGGACGCGACGATCGAGCAGCGCGACGATCCCGTCGCGCTCCGCCGACGGCATCAGCGTCTGCGGCAGCAGCAGCGTGCCGTCGTCGCGGCGGATGCGCACCAGGGCCTCGTTGAACACGACCTTGCGAGTCTTGGCCTCGACGATGGGCTGTAGCGCGAGCAGCACGCGCCCCTCGTTGAGCGCGGCGAGCACGTCGTCCTGGTTCGAGGCGGGCCGGGCCGCGGCGGGGCGCGACGAGCCGGGATCGTGGAAGACGCAAGCGGGCGCGGCGGGCCGGCAGGCCGCTTCGAGCGCCTCCTCGGCGAATTGCAGCAGCGCGTGCGGCGTGCGGCCATGCGCGGGTGCAAGCACGGCGCCGACGCGCGCACGCACCGGCGGCGCACCGGCCGGCGCGGCCTCGACCGCCTCGATGAAGCGCGCCGCCGCCGCCGTCGCCTGCACTTCGTTGCAGCCCTCGAGGAGGATCGCGAAGCGGCTGGCGGCATGGCGCGCGCAGATCTCGTGGCTGCGCATCTGCGCCCGCAGGCGGTCCACCGCCGCCGCGAGATGCCGGGGCGCATCCGGTGCGTCGGCGAGCTCGATGCCGATCATCAGCACCGCGAACCCGACCTGGTGGCGGCCGGACATGTTGAGCTGCCGCGTGAGGTGATCGACGAACTCCGTCCGCCCGAAGGCGCCGGACAGCGGGTTGCGCTCGACGGCGCGCTTGGCCCGCTCGGCCTCGAAGCGGTTGGTGATGACGCGGATGATGCCGTGCGCGCGGCCCGGGCGTTCCTTGGAATCGGCGAACCAGCGGCCGCGGTCCTCGATCCACACCGGCGCCGCCGTCGACCGGCGCGACGGCACGAGGCCGTAGGTCGCCGCATAGGAGACGCCGTTGCCGCCGTCGCGAGCCGTCGTCGCCATGATCGCCTCGTAGCGCGTCACGGGGCTGTCCGGCGCGAGATGCTCGGCGTAGCCGAGGCCCGTCGACAGGCGCGCGAGATCGAGGCCGGTCAGGACTTCGAGGTTCGGCCCCCAACGGATCGCGTCCGTCGCGAGATCCCAGTCGTAGACGACTTCGTCCAGCGGGTCGTCGGCGCGACCATCGTCGCCGAAAGGCACCTTGGCGGGGGCCGCCGCGCCGGCCGCGGCTTGGCCGAACGCCGCCGGGCGATCAAGTCGAGCGAACACCTACGCAACCCCCGGAAACCGACGCGACCGACGAAAAGCCGGCGCAACGCAACGTAAGGCGGGCGTGTTAACGCCGCCTTGCGCCGATCGTAGACTCGAGGCCCGATCAGCCCCTGTTCTTGCGCTCGCGCAGCTCGGCGAAGACGTCGACCTCGTCGGCGTCGGCCATGCCGAGCGCGCGGCGGATGCCGGGGTCGTCGACGCGCAGGAACGGGTTGGTCGCCTGCTCGAGCGCGATCGTCGTCGGCAAGGTCGCAACGCCGCCCTCGCGCATGCTGTCGATCTCGGCGGCCCGCTCGCGCAGGAGATCGTTGTCGCCGTCGACCTTGAGCGCGAAGCGCGCGTTCGACTGCGTGTACTCGTGGCCGCAATAGACCTGCGTCTGGCCGGGCAGCGCGGCGAGCTTCAGCAGCGAACGATACATCGCCGAGGGCTTCTCCTCGAAGCAGCGACCGCAGCCGAGTGCGAACAGGGTGTCGCCGGCAAACAGCAAGTCCTCGTCGGCGAAGTGATAGGCGATGTGCCCTGACGTGTGCCCCGGCACCTCGATGACGCGCGCCTGGAGGCGGCCGACGCTGGCGCTGTCACCCTCGGCGAGCTCGGCGTCGAGCGCGGCGATCTTGCCGGACGCCTTGATCTTCGCCGCCTCCTTGGCCGGCCCGACGATCCGCACGTCGGGGTACTTCTCCTTCAGCGCGGCGAGCCCCTGCGTGTGGTCGGCGTGGTGGTGGGTGACGAGGATGTCGGTGAGGTCCCAGCCCTTCTCGGCCAGCGCGGCGAGGATCGGCTCGGCCTCCGGCGCGTCGATGGAGGCCGTGCGCCGCGTCTCGGGGTCGTGCACCAGGACGCCGAAATTGTCGGAGAGGCAGGTGAACTGATGGACTTCGGCGGCCATGGCGGATCTCGTATCGGTGGTCGCACCCGAGGGCGCCGGGGGCAGGACCTCCTAATCGATCGCCAGGGCGATTTGTTGCCGTCGTCGTCCGTTCGCAAAAGACGACGCCCCGAGGGATCGTCCGCTTCACCATCCCTGTCGCCGCCCGATGCGCGGCCGGCGCAAACGTGCGATCATCGCGCCATGGCCCTCGACATCGTCGACCTGCGCACCTTCTACGCCTCGCCGCTCGGCGAGGTGGCGCGGCGGCTGGTCGGGCGCATCCTGCGCGGGCGGTTCGACGCCTGCCACGGCCACACCGTGCTCGGCCTCGGCTACGCCACGCCCTACCTCGGGGTCTATCGCGGCGAGGCCGTGCGGGTGCTGGCCTTCATGCCCGCCGAGCAGGGCGTCGTGAACTGGCCGGCCAACGGCCGCTCGGCGTCGGCGCTCGTCGACGTCACCGCGCTGCCGCTGCCCGACAGCTGCGTCGACCGGGTGCTGCTCGTCCACGCGCTGGAGATCACCGAGCATCCGCGCGAGCTCCTCGCCGAGGTCTGGCGCGTGCTGACGCCCGGCGGCCGGGTGATCACGGTGACGCCGAGCCGCGCCGGCCTGTGGGCGCGGCTCGACACCACCCCCTTCGGCCACGGCCAGCCCTATTCGCGCAGCCAGCTGCGCGACCTGATGCGCGAGACGCTGTTCTCGCCGACGCATTGGGCGGAAGCGCTCTACGTGCCGCCGTTCGGGCGTGGGCTTTTCCTGCGGTCGGCCTCGGCCTTCGAGCGGATCGGCGCACAGCTGGCGCTGCCCGGCGCCGGCGTGCTGGTCGTGGAGGCGACCAAGCAGCTCTACCGGCCGGTCGGCCTGCGGCGGCTGGCGCGCCGCATCGCCCCGGCGATCCAGCCCGTCCTGGTGCCGCAGCCGATCGGTGCGCGCCGACTAGGGCCGCGGGTGTCGCTGCCCTAGCCGAGCGGGCGTCGCGCCGCTTGTCGCGACCACCGGGCCTGCCCATGTCATGGCAGCCGGACGTCCGGCAGGAGAAGGATACCATGACTGCAGCGACCGGTTTCGCAGGCCGCTATGACACGACGGCCCACGGCGACGTCGAGGCGACGATGAAGCGCCTGCGCTGGCTCGCCAACTTCCTCGACACGGCGATCCGCCTGCCGGGCGGCTTCCGCTTCGGCGCCGACTCGATCATCGGCCTGGCGCCCGGCATCGGCGATCTCGCGACGGCGGGCATCGCCTGCTATTTCGTCTACGAAGGCCGGCGGCTCGGCCTGCCGAAGACGGCTCTCGCCGCGATGGCCGGCAACGTGGTCCTCGATCTCGTCCTCGGTGCGACGCCGATCCTCGGCGATCTCGCCGACACCTGGTTCAAGGCCAACGTCCGCAACCTCGCGATCATCGAAAAGCACGTCGGCGCCAAGCGCATCTAGCAACGGGGAACGCCGGCCAATTTAGAATCACTCCGACTTTCGTGGGGGTGTGCGGCCGGCAACCTTTGCGTCACTCTGAGATTGGAATCGTTACAAAGAGCGGCGAAAGCGCTGCTCTGGCAATTTCGGAGGAAGCTGATGGCGGACCAGGCGGATCGAAGCGGCATCTCGCGTCGCAAGGTGTTGGGTGGCGCGGCCGTCGCCGTCGGTCTGGGAGCGGGTCTCGTCTCGACCTCCGCCTATGCCGGCATGAGCCAGGCCGACGCGAAGTACCAGGACAAGCCGAGCGGCTCGAACAAGTGCGGCACCTGCGCCCAGTTCGAGGCGCC
>CAZZZM010000001.1:29605-37034 GCA_964658465.1 uncultured Nakamurella sp. | reverse complement strand
CGCGACTTCGTCGACTGGGTCGCCCGCTGGACCTTGAGCCCGCGCGGCATGGTGCTGCGCATGTGCCTGCGCGCACCCTTCGCCAGCGGCCCGGCGACGCCGCGCTTCGGCCTGCGCGCGACCGGCAGCGTCCCGGACAAGATGACGCCGGCGCGCGAAAAGGTGCTGGCCGCGGCGCGGGAGACGCCGCTGCTCGGCAAGGGTGCCCTGGCCGAGGCGGCCGGCTGCACGCCGGGCGTCGTCAACGCGCTGCTGGCGGCCGGCGCGCTGGAGCTCGCGCCGATCCCCGCCGAGCCGCCGGTCGCGCCTCTTTCGTGGGATCATGCGCCGCCGCGACTCTCCCCGCCGCAGGTCCGTGCGGCGGACCAGATCGCGACGGCCGTCACCGCGCGCGGCTTCGGCGTGACCTTGCTCGAGGGTGTCACCGGCTCGGGCAAGACCGAGGTCTACATGGAAGCCGTCGCGGCGGCCCTTCGCGCCGGGCGCCAAGCGCTGGTCCTGTTGCCCGAAATCGCGCTGACCACGCAGTTTCTGTCGCGTTTCGCTGCGCGGTTCGGCGCCCTGCCAACGGAATGGCACTCGGCGGTGCCGTCGCGGCGGCGTGCGCTCGTCTGGCAGGCCGTGGCGACCGGCGAGGCGAAAGTCGTGGTCGGAGCCCGCTCGGCGCTGTTCCTCCCATTCGCCGACCTCGCGGTCATCGTCGTCGACGAGGAGCACGAAGCGGCCTACAAGCAGGAGGACGGCGTCACCTACCACGCCCGCGACATGGCGGTCGTGCGCGGCCGCATCGAGGACGCCGCCGTGATCCTCGCCTCGGCGACGCCGTCGCTCGAGACGCAGGTCAACGCGCGACAGGGCCGCTACGCCCATCTTCACCTGCCCGGCCGCTACGGCGCGCGGCCGCTGCCGGGCATCGCCGCGATCGACCTGCGCCGCGATCCGCCGCCGCGCGGCCGCTTCGTCGCGCCGCCGCTGGAGCAGGCGATCCGCGACACGATCGGCAGGGGCGAGCAGGCGCTGCTCTTCCTCAACCGTCGCGGCTACGCGCCGCTCACCCTTTGCCGGACCTGCGGTCATCGCTTCCAGTGTCCGAACTGCGCGGCGTGGCTCGTCGAGCATCGCTTCCGCCATGCCCTGATGTGCCACCATTGCGGCCATCAGGAGCGCCGACCGGCGTGCTGCCCAGTCTGCGAGGGCACGCAGCTCGTGCCCTGCGGCCCCGGCATCGAGCGGCTCGCCGAGGAGGCCGCCGAGCGGTTTCCCGACGCGCGCATTCTCACGCTCTCCTCGGATATCCTGGGCGGCCCCGACAGGCTGCGCGACGAGCTCGACGCGGTGGCGGACGGGCGCTGCGACATCGTCATCGGCACGCAGCTCGTCGCCAAGGGCCATAATTTCCCGCTGCTCACGCTGGTCGGCGTCGTCGATGCCGACGTCGGGCTGTCCACCGGCGATCCGCGCGCCGCCGAGCGCACCTTCCAGCTGCTGCAGCAGGTGACCGGCCGCGCCGGCCGCTTCGAGAAGCCGGGCCGGGCGATGCTGCAGACGTGGCAACCCGACCACCCGGTCATCCGCGCGCTGGTGTCCGGCGAGGGCGAGCGCTTCTACGCGGAGGAGACGCGCGGTCGCGAGCGCGCCGGCCTGCCGCCGTTCGGCCGCCTTGCCGCGATCGTCGTGTCGGCGCCCGACCATGCGAGCGCGCAGGCGCACGCGCGGGCGCTGGCGATGGCGGCGTTCAAGCTGCCGCCGTCGGACCGCTGGAGCCTCGCCGCCGCCGGCGGCCTGCCGCGCGAGGACGAAACGATCCTGCTCGGCCCGGCCGAGGCGCCGATCGCTGTCCTCTCCGGGCGCCACCGCTTCCGGCTTCTGGTGAAGGCGCCGCGCCGCTCCGACCTGCAGGGGTTTTTGCGCGCGCTGGCGGAGGCCGCGCCGCCCCTGCGCGGCGGCGTGAAGGTGGCGTTCGACGTCGACCCGCAGAGTTTTCTCTAGGCGGGATCGGCCGCCGTAAAGAGAATGCGCCTACCCCATCCGGCCGCGGTTCAGGATGCCGGCGGGATCGAAGCTCGCCTTGATCCGCCGCGACAGCGCGGCGAGCGGGGCCGGCTGCGGCTGGAACACCGGCGTCGCGGCACGGACCGCCTCGTCGGCGCGGACCAGGGTCGCGTGCCCGCCGAGACGGCCGAGAGGCTCGCGCACCTTCGCCGCGTGCGGCTCCGGATCCGCGAGCGCCAGCCAGACCAGGCCGCCGGCCCAATCGTAATACCAGCGGGTCACCGGCACGCCTGCGGCGCGGACCGCGGCGACGAAGCCCGGCCCTTCCGACGGCGCGACCGAGATGCGCCACACGGCTCCCGTCCCGTCCGCCACCGGTGCGGCATCGCGCAGCCCCGCCCACAGCCGGCGCGAGGCGGCGGCGCCGAGATCGTCGACCCGCCCGCGCGGGCCGAAATGCGCGACGAGATCCTCGAAGCGCTTGTCGACCGACACCGCCGGACCCTCGAGCCGCAGCGCCAGGCAGCAGCCGGGCGCGAGATCGGCCCAGGCGCCGTCGGGGAGGCAGGCGTAGCTCGACGTCTCGAAGGAGAGGCCGGACGCCTCACGCAGCGCCGCGCAGGCCGCCGCCTCGTCGAGGCCGAACAGCAGGAAGGTGCGCTCGGTCTCTGACTTCGGCAGCACCTTGATCGTCACCTCGGTCATCACCGCGAGCGTGCCGTGCGAGCCGGCCATCAGCTTGGAGAGATCGTAGCCGGTGACGTTCTTCATCACCTGGCCGCCCGACTTGAAGATGTCGCCGCGCCCCGACACGGCGCGGAAGCCGAGCACGTGGTCGCGCGCCGCGCCGGCCTTGATGCGCCGCGGCCCGCTGGCATTCACCGCCACGGCGCCGCCGAGCGTGCCGGTCCGGTTGCCGCGCCACAGCGTGCCGGGGTTCATCGGCTCGAAGGCGAGCTCCTGGTTATGCGCGTCGAGCAGCGCCGCGATCTCGTCGAGCGGCGTCGCCGGCTTGGCGCGCAGCACCAGTTCGGTCGGCTCGTAGAGGTCGACGCCGGTCAGCGCCGACAGATCGAGCTGCGTGCTCGCCTCGACGGCGTGGCCGAACCCGCGCTTGGACCCGTGCCCCAGAACCTCCAGCGGCGTCTCCGAGAGCAAGGCGGATTGGACGGCGGCCAGAACTTCGTCTTCGTCGCGTGGCTTGATGATATCCATGCCGCGTGAAAAGCGCGCCGCGCGCGCGAAGGCAAGGACTTCGAACGACGGTGCTACCGGTCGAAAAGCCGATCGTGGATTTCCTGGGCGGCGCGGTCGGCCATCGCCACCGCTCGGGCGCCGGCCGCGGCCACGCGCTGGTCCGCGCGGTGGGGCTGAAGCCGTCGAAGCCGCTGCACGTCCTCGACGCGACGGCCGGCCTCGGGCGCGACGCCTTCCTGCTGGCGTCGCTCGGCGCCGACGTGACGCTGGTCGAGCGCGCGCCCCCCGTGCAGGCGGCGCTTGCCGCCGCGCTCGCCGCGCTGGCCGCGGCCGGCCCGGAGCACGCCGCGATCGCCGCCCGGATGCGCCTGGTGGACGGCGATGCGCGGCGCGTGCTGCCGGGATGCGACGCCGACGTGGTGACGGTCGACCCGATGCATCCGGCGCGGCTCGGGTCGGCGCTGGTCAAGGCGGAGATGCGGCACCTGCGTGCCCTCGTCGGCGACGACGCCGATTCGGGCGCGCTCGTCGCCGCGGCGCTGGCCTCGCGGGTGCCGCGCGTCGTGCTCAAGTGGCCGCTGCGCGCGCCGGCGCCGGCTGGTGTCCCCGCCCCGTCGCACAGCCTTCAGGGCAAGACGGTCCGCTACGATGTCTTCGTGCGCGCGCGACGCGGCTGATCAGCGCCGCGTGGCGGGAGAGCCGGCGCGCAGCACGGAGACGACGCAGATCGCGCCGAGCAGCATGCCCGCGAGACCGATGGCGAGCTGGACGATGTCCATGAAATTCCCCAAGTTAATCGTCAGTGTCAGGTGCGACACTTTAGCCGGGCAATCGCCGTCTGGCGAGCCCCGGCGCAAAGCCTGCCACGAGACATTTCCGGCACCCGCACCGTCGTTGATTCGCGCATCGGTTGTGCTATCGTCGCCCTATAGAGGCGGCCGCGCATGACCCATCCACTCGTCGGGACCTGGAAGCTGCGGAAATGGTCGCGCCACACGAGCGGCGCCCCGGTCGCCTATCCGCTCGGCCCCGATGCCGTCGGCCTCCTCATCTATGGGCCGGACGGGCGTATGGCGGTGCAGATGGCGTCGGCGCATCGCGCCGTGATCGGCGGCACCGACCCGCTCGGCGGCCCGGAGGCGGCGCGCGCCGCGGCCTATGCGGGCTGCCTCGCCTATTTCGGCACCTACTCGATCGAGGGCACGACGGTGACGAACCGGATCGCGGCGTCGCTGTTTCCGGATTGGACCGGCGCGGCGCAGGCGCGACCGTTCACGCTCGAGGGCGACCGGCTCGTGCTGCGCACGCCGCCGCACGAGAGCGACGGCCGCACGACGGTCAACGAGATGGATTGGGTGCGGGCCGAAAAGGCCTAGAGCACCACGACCTTGGTGCCGACCGGGACGCGCTTGTAGAGGTCGACGACGTCGGCGTTCATCATGCGGATGCAGCCCGACGACACGGCCTGGCCGATCGTGTCCGGCTCGTTGGTGCCGTGGATGCGGAAGCCGGTGTCGCCCTTGCCGTTGTAGAGGTACATGGCGCGGGCCCCGAGCGGGTTGTCGATGCCGCCTTCCATGTGCAGCGGCAGGTCCGGGCGGCGCTTCAGCATCTCGGGCGGCGGCGTCCAGCCCGGCCATTCCGCCTTGCGCTGGACATGCGCGATGCCGTGCCAGGCGAAGCCCTGGCGGCCGACGCCGATCCCGTACTGGAGCGCGCGCCCGCCGCCCTCGACGAGATAGAGGTGGCGCGAGGCGGTATCGATGACGATCGTGCCGGCCGCCTGCTTGGTCGGGTTCTCGACCTCCTGCATCGTGCGCATGTCGTTGGCGATCGTGCGGTCGCCGCCGCCGTAATCCTGGCCGGGATAGGCGGGCGCGCCCTGGTCGTAGCCGTAGCCGTCCTGGTCGTAGCCGCCGCGCCCGTAGCCGCGCGGACCGCCGCGATCCTCGGGATAGGCGGCTGCCGCGCCGCGGCGATCGTAATCGCGCTCATCCGGCGCGCCACGGCCCTCGCCGTAGAACGGGTCGTAGGCCGGGCTCGGCTCGAAATAGTTCGGGCCGGAATTGCCGTAGCCGTAGCCGCGGTATTGCGCCGTCGCGGTGCCGGCGGCCGCGATCAGACCGACCAGAGAGACCGTGGCCGTCCAAACGATCCTGCGAGACATGTTTCACCCACGCGCGGCCACGACGGCCGGCCTCGTGCTTCGGCAGAGAAAGCGGCGAAAGTGGGAGGCCGGCGCGGCCTCGGGAGGCGGCGCCTTCGATTTGGCGGCGGGTGTTGCCGGGACGCCCGTGATCCGGGCGCCGGCGGCGGCCCTGCTAGAGGACGACGACCTTCGTGCCGACCTTGACGCGATTGTAGAGGTCCTCGACGTCGGCGTTCATCATGCGGATGCAGCCGGAGGAGACCGCCTGGCCGATCGTGTCCGGCTCGTTGGTGCCGTGGATGCGGAAGCCGGTGTCGCCCTTGCCGTCGTAGAGGTACATGGCCCGGGCGCCGAGCGGGTTGCCGAGGCCGCCCTTCATGAAGTGCGGGATGTCGGGGCGGCGCGCGATCATCTCCTTCGGCGGCGTCCAGTTCGGCCACTCGGCCTTGCGCGCGATATGCGCGTTGCCCGACCAGGTGAAGCCGTCGCGGCCGACGCCGATCGAGTAGCGCATCGCCATGCCGTCGCCCTGCGAGAGGTAGAGCGCGCGGTCCTTGGTCGAGATGGTGATCGTGCCCGGCGCGGCGCCGGTCGGATCGGAGACGAGCGTGTGCGTCGTCATCGTCGAGGCTTGCGGCGCGAGGTCGGTGTCGCCGGTGACGGCGACGGAGCGGCCCGTCTGCAGGGGCTGGTCGCCCTGCGGGGCGTAGGCCTGGTAGGCCGGCGCCTGCTGCTGCGGCATCAGGAAGTCGAACAGGCCGGCGGCGGACGCCGAGCCGGCGAAGGCGAACGAAAGCACAGCGGCAGCAACGCCGCTCTTCAACGCAAACTGGATTTTCATGATCCGACCCCTCGGAGGGCACCGTGCGCGGTGCCAGCAATGAAAGAATGCGCAAGCGGAGCCGTTCGTTCCGGCGCGGGGACACGCTCGCCTTCAAAATGTCGTCAAGGTTAACGGGCTAGCGGTCGACCAGCAGCCGGTAGCCGGCGCCGCGCACCGTCTGCAGGAACAGCGGGTTCGCCGGGTCGGCCTCGATCTTGCGGCGCAGGCGGTTCACCTGGACGTCGATCGTGCGCTCGTTGCCGGCGCCGCCCTGCCCGGAGAGCGCCTCGCGCGAGACGGTGCCGCCGGCGTTCTGCGCCAGCAGCCGCAGCATCTCGCGCTCGCGCTCGGTGATGCGCACGACCTCGGCGCCCTCGCGCAGCTCGCCGCGCTCGATGTCGAAGGCGAAGGGACCGAACTGCACCTGGCTCGGCAGCCCGCTGTCGACGGGGGTCCGCGCGCGACGCAGGATCGAGGCGATGCGCAGCGACAGCTCGCGCGGCTCGAACGGCTTGCCGAGGTAATCGTCGACGCCGATCTCGAAGCCGAGCACCCGCTCCTCGAACTCGGTCTTGGCGGTCAGCATCAGGATCGGGATCTGGGCGATCGGGCCGCTGTCGCCGCGCACCTTGGAGGCGAAGGTGAAGCCGTCCTCGCCCGGCATCATCACGTCGAGCACGATGAGGTCGAAGGAGATGTTGCGCATCGCCGTCGTCGCCTCGGCGGCGGTACCGGCGGTGGTGACGCGATAGCCTTCCGCGACGAGGAAGCGCCGCAGCAGCTCGCGGATGCGCCGATCGTCGTCGACGATCAGGAGGTGGGCGGCATCGTCGGCGGGCGCGGGGCCGTCGCTCGTCTGCGACTGCTGGGCTTCGGTCATGGCGGGCGTGAATGTAGACGATGCGAGGCCGCAAGTCCCGCCCCGGCGCGAGGGATCGTCGTCGCGAGACCAAGCCGCCCGGTGCCGTGCACAGGATTCGAGGGGTCATACCGAACAAGCCGAGGACGACGCCGCATCGCTCGTGAGGACGTCCGTGCCGGTCCCGCTCGACCAGCACGGTTTCCTGCAGCGGCGTTGGGCCGCCGATTGATACGCACCGAGGAAAGCTACTCTTCCTTGTACCCCAGCTGCTGATGGTTGCCGATCGTCCCGTAGTACTTGTACGGCAGGAACTTGCCCGACATCGTCATCTTGACGCGATCGCCCTTCGGGTCGGGCAGGCGCTCCATCGCCAGGTCGAAGTCGATCGCCGACATGATGCCGTCGC
>CAZZZM010000001.1:0-29505 GCA_964658465.1 uncultured Nakamurella sp. | reverse complement strand
TCGGGCAGGCGCTCCATCGCCAGGTCGAAGTCGATCGCCGACATGATGCCGTCGCCGAACTCCTCCTCGATCAGCGCCTTCCAGGCCGGGCCGTTGATCATCACCAGCTCGTAGAAGCGGTAGATCAGCGGATCGGTCGGCGGCATCGGCATGCCGCGCATTGGCACCTCGTTCAGCATCCGCGCCTCGACCTCGGAGAGGCCGAACAGCTCGGCCGCCTTGGCGGCCAGCGGCTTGGTCAGCTTCATCTGGCCGAGCAGCGCGCCGACGACCAGCACCTCCGACATGCCGCCGATTTCGGCGGCGATCTGCTTCCAGGTCCAGTTCTTCTCGCGCTTGATGTCGAGAATCTTCTCCGTGAGGTCCGCGCGCTTCATTGTTCCTCCCATCCCGTTCCGGGTCCGCTCGAGCGAGCAAGGGAAATGCCAGTGTCGCGGCTTGCCCCGCGAGCCCGAAAGAGCCGCACCGACATCCCGGAGGACACGATGGCGATTCTCCTCAGCGTTGCGCCGACGGCTGGCCGGGCGTCGTCTCGGGCGCTTTCGGCGGCGGTGGCGGCGCCGCGGCCGACGGCGACTTGAAGAAGCGGAAGAAGGCGTTGGCCGACCCCGGCGTCAGCACGAGCCGCGTGCGCGGGCTCGCCAGCGCGTCGTTGTAGGCGCCCATCAGCCGGTAGAAGGCGAAGAAGTCGGGATCGCGCCCGTAGGCGTCGGCGAAGGTCTTGTTGCGCAACGCGTCGCCCTCGCCGCGCGCCGTGTCCGCCTTCTGCTGCGCCTCGCCGAGCAGCACGACGACATCGCGGTCGGCCTGGGCGCGGATCGTCTGCGCCTCCTGCACGCCCTGGGCGCGGTAGGTCGCGGCCTGCCGCGCATATTCGGAGTTCATCCGCTGGAACACCTGCTCGGAGATCTGCTCCGGCAGGTCGGCGCGGCGGATGCGCACGTCGATCGCCTCGATGCCGAGCGGCTCGCTCTCGGCGTTCACCTCGATGCGGATCTTGTCCATCAGCCCCTGGCGATCGTAGCGCACGATCTCCGGCAGGCCGGCCTGGCCGAGCACGCGGCGGATCGCCGAGTTCAAGAGGTAGCCGAGCTGGTTGTTGGCGCGGTCGATCGTCTGCAGCGTCTGATAGAACTTCAGCAGGTCGACGATCTTGTAGCGCAGCACCGCGTCGACCTGGATGCGCGTCGAGTCGGAGGCGAGCACCTCTTGGTTCGGCGATTCCAGGTTGAGGATCTGGTTCGGCCGCAGGATCACGGTCTCGATCAGCGGCAGCTTGAAGTGCAGACCCGGCTCGGTGACCAGGCCGCGGCCCTCGACCGGCTGGCCGAAGCGCAGCACCAGCGCCTGCTCGGTCTGGCCGACCTGGAACGTGCTGGCGAAGGCCACGAAAAGGACGAGGACGAAGGCCGCGACGAGGCCGAAGACGCCGTACTCTCTCATTGGCCGGCCTCGTTCTTCTCGCTCGGCGTGGCAACGCTCTTGTCGAGCTGCGGCAGCGGCAGGTACGGCACGACGCCCTGCCCCTTGCCGGAATCGTCGATGAGCACGTTGTCGGTCTTGCTGAAGACGTTCTGCATCGTCTCGATGTAGATGCGTTCGCGCGTCACCTGCGGCGCGTTCTTGTACTGCGTGTAGATCTGGTCGAAGCGCGAGGCCTGGCCCTTGGCCTCGGCCACCGTCTGCAGCCTGTAGCCTTCGGCGCTCTGGATGATGCCGGCCGCCTTGCCGCGTGCCTCGGGCACCACCTTGTTGGCATAGGCCTGCGCCTCGTTGCGCATGCGGCTCTGATCCTGCTGCGCCGCCGTCACGTCGCGGAACGCGGCGATGACCTGCGACGGCACCTCCACCGACTGCAACTGCACCTGCCGCACCTCGACGCCCGCCTTGTAGGAGGTGAGGATGCTCTGCATCAGCGCCTTCACCTTCGGCTCGATCACCTTGCGGCCGGCGGTGAGGATGTCCTGCTGCACGCTCTCGCCGATCACCTCGCGCATCGCGCTCTCGGCCACGGCCTTCACCGTCTCGCGCGGGTCGGCGACGTTGAAGGCGTAGTCCTCGGGATGCGACGGGTCGATCTGCCAGAAGACGACGAACTTCAGGTCGGCGATGTTCTCGTCGCCGGTGAGCATCAGGCTCTCCTCCGGCGCGTCGATCTGCGTCGTGGCGTTCGGCCGCGAGTAGTCGGGCTGCGTCGTGAAGCCGACGTTGACGGCGTTGGTGTCGGTCACGTTGAGCTTGTCGACGTCACCGATCGGGTACGGCCAATTGTAGTTGAGGCCCGGCGAGGTCTTGCCGGTGTACTTGCCGAAGACGAGGTTGAGGCCGACCTGGTTCGGCCCGATCGTATAGAAGCCGGACAGCAGCCACAGCATCAGCCCGACGATGACGGCGATGAGCACGCCGGGCGCGCCGAGGCCGCCGCCGGGCGTCAGCGCCCCGAAGCGGGCGAGCAGCGCCCGCCACCACGCCCCGAAATCGGGCCGGCCACCTGACGGACCGCCGCCGGGACCCTGGCCCCAGGGGCCGGGGTTACCGGGCTGCCAGCCGCCACCTTGACCGCCCGAGCCACCGCCCTGACCGCCGCCGGCTCCGCCGCTCGTGTTCCAGGGCATCCGTCCCTCCGCCGCGCCGCTCGGGCGCGCGCGTCCTCATATAGGAGCGGGCCGGCCTCCACAAATCGCCGACGGGCGCGGCGCCGCCGTCTTGCGCTCGACGGGCAAGACCAGCAATGGTCGCCCATCCCTGACGAGCGGAGCGCGCGCGAGCCGGATGAGCGGCAAGATCACGGCCTTCCTGCGCGGCTTTCTCGCCGACCGCCGCCAGAAGGCGATGCTCGGCCTCGGCTTCTCGCAGGGCATCCCCTACCTGCTCGTCTACGCCACCCAGTCCGCCTGGCTCACCGAGGCCAACGTGGCGCTCGGCACGCTCGGCATCCTGAGCGAGCTGACGCTGGCCTACCGCCTGAAATTCCTCTGGGCGCCGTTCCTGGAACGCTATGACGCACCGATCCTCGGGCGGTTGCTGGGGCGGCGGCGCGGCTGGATGGTCGCCTCGCAGCTCGGCGTCATCGCGGGTCTCGTCGGCATCGCCATCGGCAATCCCGCGACGCAGCTCTGGTGGACGATCGTCGTGTCGGTCGCCCTCGGCTTCTTCGGCGCGACGCAGGACGTGGTCATCGACGGCTGGCGCATCGCCTCCGTGCCGACCGAGCGCCAGGCGCTGATGACGTCGATCGCCGAGACCGGCTATCGCGTCGGCATCCTCGTCTCGGGTGCCGGCGCGCTCATCCTTTCCGATCACATCGGCTGGCACGGCGCCTATCTCGTGATGGCGGCGGCGATCCTGCCGGGCATGGCGGCCGCGCTCTACGCGCCGGAGCCCGAGCCGGTCGAGCTGCCGCTGGCGCCCAAGGCCGGCATCGTCGCGACGATCCTCGGCCCGTTCCTCGAGCTGATCCGCCGGCTCGGGCCGATGGCGATTCCGATCCTCGTCATGATCGCCGGCTTCCGCATGCCCGGCTACATCTCGAACGCGATGGCGATCCCGCTGTTCAAGCACCTGCACTACTCGAACACCGACATCGGCACCGTGACGAAGCTCGTCGGCTTCTGGATCGCGATCGCCGGCGTCTTCGCGGCGGGCATCGTGGTGACGCGGATCGGCATCATGGCGAGCCTGGTCATCGGCACGATCGCCGGCTCCGCCTCGCATCTCGCGCTCGCCTATCTCGCCGCGCACGGCGGCGCCGGCGGCCACGACTACTGGACCTTCGCGATCGCCGTCGGCATCGACGGCTTCGCCGCGAGCTTCGCCCAGATCGTTTTGATCACCTACATGTCGTCGATCGCCTCGAATGCCTTCGCCGGCAGCCAGTTCGGCATGCTGACGTCGCTCGTCGCGCTGCCCGGCAGCTTCCTCACGATGGGCTCCGGCTTCGCCGCCGGCCATCTCGGCTTCCCGCTGTTCTTCACGATGACGTCGCTGATCGGCCTGCCGATCGCGATCCTCACGCTGTGGGTCTGGCGCGTCGAGGGCTCGCGCGGCCTGTCCGCCGCGCATCGCGCGCCGCCGGCGCATTCCGGCTTGACCGCGTCCGAGGCGCCGGCTAGCGCGCCCCGATGACATCCCGCTCCGGCCTCGCCGACCTCGCGCCCGCCTACGACCTGATCCTCTGCGACGTGTGGGGCGTCGTCCACAACGGCGTCGCGCACCACGCCGCGGCGGTCGACGCGCTGCGGCGCTATCGGTTGGGCGGCGGTCGCGTCGTGCTCGTCACCAACGCGCCGGCCCCCGCCGCGCAGGTGCAGCGGCGGCTCGATCGCCTCGCCGTGCCGCGCGACGCCTACGATGCGATCGCAACGTCGGGCGACGTCACCATCGATGCCATCGTCGCCGCCGGCTGCCCGCCCCTGTTCTCGATCGGGCCGGGCGGCGAGTTCGCGCTCTACCAGGAAGCCGCGAAGCTGGGGCCGCGGGCACCGGCGCTCGTTTCGATCGAGGCCGCGCGGCTCGCGATCTGCATCGGGCTCGACGCGACCGGCGCCACGCCGGAGGCCTACGACGCCAACCTCGCCGCGATGCGGGCGCGCGATCTCGAGATGATCTGCGCCAACCCCGATCTCGTCGTCGAGATGGGCGACACGCTGGAATTCTGCGCCGGCGCCATCGCCCAGCGTTACGCGGCGATCGGCGGCCGCGTCAGCCACGCCGGCAAGCCGTTCGCGGCGATCTACGAGCGCGCGCTGCGGCTCGTCGGCGAGACCGGCATCGCCCCGGGCCGCGTGCTGGCGATCGGCGATGCCACGCATACCGACATCGCCGGCGCGGCGCGGATGGGCTTTGCCTCCGTGCTGGTCACCTCGGGCATCCATCGCGCCAAGCTGCATGTCGGCGGACGCGGCTCGGCGATCGACGAGGCGGGGCTGCAGCAGTTCCTCGACGAGGCGGCGGCGCGCCCGACCTACGTGATGCCGGAGCTGGCTTGGGTTTGACCTGAAACTTGTTTCGCGGAGCGAGATTTCGGACCGACCTCATATCGAGCAAGCGTAGAGATCGGCGCCGGAGCGCGAAGAGTCACGGGATCGGCGGCGCGCCGGGGTTGGCGGCCGCGGGGCTGTAGCCGTTCGCCTGCAGCTCCTTCAGTTTGGTCATCCACGTCTTGTCGGGCTCGGCATCGGCGGGGCGGCCGTAGTCCTGCCAGCCCTCGGCGCCCAGCGGGAACCAGTAGACGTGGCGGTAGCCCATCTCGGTGATGCGCTTGCCGGCGTTCCAGCTGCCCCAGCGCGCGGGATGGCAGAAGGTGAGGACGGGCTTGTCCTTGTCGCCGTGCGTCAGCGCCTCGATGCGGTCGTCGAACGCCTTGACGAAGGCCGGGTCCTCGGAGCCGCCGCCGCCGCCCGGCATCCAGGTGGCGCCCGGGATCGAACGATGGATCGGCACCCAAAGCATCTCCTTGGGCTGGCCGGGCGGCCGCTTGTCGAGATTGGCGACGTCGATGAGCACGGCGCCGTCCTTCACGAGCTTCGCGACCTCCGCCGCATCGACGACCGTGGCGCCCGCCAGGGTCGCCGGCGTCTGGCCGTGCAGCGGCCCGTGCCACAGGCCTTTCGGCTCCGGCACGATCGGTGCCGGGGGCGGCGCGGAAGCAGCCCGCGCGGGCCCGACGGCGACGATCGCCGCGCAGAAAGCCAGAGCCAGCGTTCGCCGCGAGATCATCGGCCGCCCGTCAGGAGACGATCGGCAGCCGCGCCACTTCGAGGCGGGGCATGAGATGCATGGCCGAGCGCTGGTATTCGTAACGCGCCACCGCGATGTCGTTCGTCCAGGCGGGCATGTCGGTGGCCATGATCTCGATCTCGTCGAGGCCCTCGTCGAAGTGCTGGTTCATCGCGCTGTCGACGAACTCGAGCCAGCGGTGCGTCTGGTCGATGCCGCGGCGCCCGGGCTCGACCGGGCCGTGGCCCGGCACCAGCTTGGCGTGCGGGATCTCGGCCAGCCGGTCGAGCGATCTGTGCCAGCGGGCGATATCGGCATCAGGCGTCGTCGGCGCGCGATCGAGGAAGACGATGTCGCCGGAGACCAGCAGGCCCGACTTTTCCTCGAAGAGGCAGAGATCCTCCTTCGTGTGGCCGCCGAGCGTGAGGGCGTGGAAGGTGCGGCCGCCGATCCGCTCGGCGCCGTCCCTGGCGACGTTGGCGATGTCGGGGGCGTTGGTGTCGCGCATCCAGTCGCCGGCGACGCGGTACATCGCGTTGGTGATGTCGTTGCCGCGCAGCTTCATCTCGTCGGGCAGGCCGGCGGGGCCGTAGATCGTCTTCGTGTCGAACGCCGTCGCGCCGAGCGAATGGTCGGCGTGGATGTGGGTGATGTAGACGCGTGCCACAGGCTTTCCGATCAGCACCTTGACCAGCGCGGCGAGCTCCGAGCCGTAGCGATGCGACGGCCCGGTGTCGACGACGACGACGCCGTCGCTGGTCTCGAAGAGCACGACGTTGGCGATGGCGCCGCCGTTCCGCGCGGTGATCTTGTCGGCCGCGCCGGGGACCACCCAGACGCCGTCGGCGACCGCGACCGGGCGCAGGCCGTAGGTGTAGTTGGCGCGCGGCGCGACGTTGGCCGCGGGGCGCGCGAAGGCCGGCCCCGCGACGAGCGGGGCGACCAGCGCGGTGGCGCCGAGCGTCAGCGCATCACGACGGGAGAGGCTCTGCATGGTCCTGCTCACAGCCGGCCCTCCCGGATCACGTGCTCGGCCTGAACGAGATGCGCGATCGGAACCGTCGCGGCGAACGTGCCGCCGTCGGTGTCGCGCGCGGCCACCGCGACGTGATCGCCGGCCTTCGGGTCGGCGAGAAGGAAGGTGAAGGTCGGGTAATCGGCGATCGGCTGGCGCACGTCGATGTCACACAGCATGTTGCCCGCCGCGTCCCTGATGGTCATCGTCTCGATGTAGAAGGCCGGGTTCTTCTCGAGCCCGGTGTCCATCGGATGCACGACGCGCAGGCGCAGGCGCAGCGTGTCGGGATCGTCGCGCCAGATCCTGCCGCGCATCTGGCCGATGGTCGACCAGTCGAGCCTGGCCTCGGTCGCCGGCGGGGCCTCGCAGCCGCCGCCGGCCGCATCGAGGAAGCGGCCGCCGACGTGCCAGGTGCCGTCCTTCAGCACGGCGGCGCGGATGGCCGTCGCCTGCTCGATGCGCATGCGGAACGCCACATAGGCCGGCGAGCCGTGCGGGCGCACCCGCAGGGTGAGCGGGAACGGGCTGAGGTCGCCGAGGACGACCATCTCGTCGACCGTCCCCAGCTTGCGGGCGTCGACCATGATCGGCACGTGGGTCTGGTCTTCGGTGACGGGCGGCAGACCGACGACGACGTCGTCGTCGAAGACGACGGGATGGTCCTTCAGGTAGTTCTCGACCATCGCGTCCCAGACCGGCGACCCCAACGGGTCCGCCGGGGCGCGACCGGGCTTTCCGTCAGCCATGCTCCCCATGCCCTCTCGTGGCGCGGCGATCCCGCGCGATTGTCCTACCAACTAGTAGGCAGCTTAACCGTCACGGGGGTGGCGCCGTCAAGCACTGGACACAAGGGCCGCCCCTCCCATTCGGGGGAGGCTCGCCGCCGCGCGAAGCCGCGTGCGCTCTCAGCTCTGGCCGGGCGCGATGGCCGTCACGGCCCGGCGGTTCTGCGACCAGCAGGAGATGTCGTTGCAGGTCGCGACGGGGCGCTCCTTGCCGTAGGAGATCGTGCGGATGCGGCCGGACGCGATGCCGCGCGCGACCATGTACTCGCGGGTGGCCGCGGCGCGACGCTGGCCGAGCGCGAAATTGTACTCGCGCGTGCCGCGCTCGTCGGCGTGGCCCTCGATCGTGAACGGCCCGCGGTCGTAGCGCTGCAGCCAGGCGACCTGGCGGTTCAGCGTGTCCTGGGCCTTCGGCGTCAGGTCGGAGGAATCCTCCTCGAAGAAGACGCGGTCGCCGACGTTCTGCGCGAAATCCGCGGCGCTGCCCGGCTCGGCGCCGCCGGCATAGGCGTTGAACTGGTTGTCTGGCGCCTTCGAGCAGGCGCCCATCGCGAGGGCCGTCACGAGCGCGACGGCGAGGCCGATGCGGCGGGCTAAACTCAACTGGCTCACGGCCGTCCTCCAAGTCTCCGGCAGATCGCCGGCACGTCGTCCGACGCCAGCCTGTGGCGCTCATATCGACCGACGATCTTGAAGGGAGCGGCGATGGCCACTTTGCGGCTGCCTTGGAAGCGCCACGCCGGGGAGCGCAGGTGTTGCCGCATCGGCACAGCACGTCAGCCGGTGCGTGACAACAAGCGTACCCTCCGGTACGTGTCCCGCGCGGCGGCGCTGGCGGACCGGCGTAGGCGATAGGGATTCTAGATGCAGTCAGTCGAGAGCGAGGTCCAGTCGTCGCGATCGGGGACGGACACGCCGGACACCGGGCTTCCGCAGCTCGCCTTCGGTGCGGAGAAGATGGGTCTCGTCGCGCTGAAGGCGCCGCTTCTCGTCGGCATCGCGTTCGCGATCCTCGCCGTGGCCGCCGTCTTCGGCGTGACCAAGCTCAAGGTCGACGATTCGCTCTCCCAGCTGTTCCGCTCGAACACCCCCCAGTTCCGCCAGTTCGAGGCGGTGACGCGCGACTTCCCGTCGTCGGAATACGACGTCCTCGTCGTGATCTCGGGCAAGGATCTGCTGATCCGCGACAACGTCGAGAAGATCCGCAGCCTCGTCACCGACCTGCAGCTGATCGACGGCGAGCGGTCGATCATCTCGATGTTCTCGGCCCGCGAGCCGCCGAAGCCCGGCCAGACGATCCCGCCGGCGCTGTTCCCGGAGCCGCTGCCGGAGGGCCAGGCCTACGACGATCTGGTCAAGAAGATCCGCGCCAACGAGCTGATCAACGGCAAGCTGATCTCGCCCGACGGCACGCTCGCGCTCGTCGTGCTGGCGCTGAACCCCGACGTCGCCTCGAGCTCGAAGTCCGGCGCGATCGTCCGCCAGATCCGCCAGACGATGAACGAGGACCTCGAGGGCTCGAACCTCAAGGCCGAGCTCGCCGGCGTCCCGGTCATGCAGCTCGAGATCCACGATTCGGTCGAGCGCGACCGCGTGATCTACAACCTCATCGGCTTCATCGCCGGCTGCGTGATCGCGATCCTGTTCTTCCGCCGCGTCTCGTTCATGCTCGTCGCCGCCGCGCCGCCGCTCGTGGCGATCCTGATCTCGGTCGGCGCGCTCGGCTGGCTCGACTTCCGCCTCAACATCTTCCTCAACGTGATGACGCCGCTGATCATGGTGATCAGCTTCTCCGACTCGATGCAGCTGACCTTCGCGATCCGCGACAGGCTCGTCGCCGGCAATTCCAAGGCGCAGGCGATCAAGGGGGCGCTGGCCGTCGTCGGGCCGGCCTGCGTGCTGACGCATACGACGACGATGGTGTCCTTCGTCGCGCTGCTTTTCTCCGATTCCGACCTCATCCGGACGTTCGGCGAGGCCGGCCTGCTGACCACGGCGATCGCCCTCGTCACGGTGCTCGTCCTGCTGCCGCTGCTCGCCGTGACGCTGGTGCGCGGCGAGGCCAAGCTCGCGCAATCGACGGCGCGCGCCGACACCGCGATCAACATGCTGCGCAACTTCTGCCGCTGGATCGCCGAGCGCATGGTCTCGCATCCCGGCCTCTACAGCCTGATCTCGATCGTCGTCTGCGTCGTGCTCTCGCTCATCTACACCAACCTGCAGCCGCGCTACCGGCTGGCCGACCAGGTGCCGAACAACGAGCAGGCGGTGACGGCCAACGGCTCGCTCGACCGGAAGCTCACCGGCGCCAACCCGATCGACGTGCTCATCCAGTTCCCGAAGGGCGAGGACCTCTATTCGCCGGCGACGCTCGCGACGCTCGAGGCGGTGCAGCGCACGACGGCCTCCGAGCCCGGCGTCGGCAACGTCTTCTCGCTGCAGACGCTGCGCGACTGGCTCTCGCAGAAGCTCGGCGAGAACGACATCGAGACGTTGAAGAAATACGTCGGCTACATCCCCGAGCCGCTCGTCCGCCGCTTCGTCGCGGCCGACCAGCGTTCCGCGCTCGTCTCGGGCCGCATCCCCGACAAGGACGCCAGCTCGCTGCTGCCCGTCGTCGACAACCTCGACGCGCGTCTCGACGCCGTCCGCAAGGCGCATCCCGGCTACGAGATCTCGGTCACCGGCCTCGCCGTCATCGCCGCGCGCAACTCGGCGGCGATGATCTCGCGCCTATCGCGCGGTCTCACCGTCGAGATCGTCTTCGTCGCCGCCTTCATCGGGCTCGCTTTCCGGTCGTGGAAGGTGATGCTGCTCGCCATCATGCCGGGCATCTTCCCGATCATCGCCTCGGGCACCCTGCTCTATGCGATGGGCGAAGGCTTGCAGTTCGCCAGCGTCGTCGCGCTGACCGTCTCGTTCGGACTCGGCTTGAGCGCCACGATCCACTTCCTCAACAGGCTGCGGCTCGAGGAGCGACCCGGCGAGAACGCCGCGTTGTCGGTGGAGCGCGCGACGATCCTGGTCGGCCCGGCGCTGATCCTCACCTCGGTGGTGCTCGCCTGCGGCCTCGCCGTCACCGCGTTCTCGAACCTGCCGATGCTGCGGCTGTTCGGCTGGCTCTCGGCCTTCGCGATGATCGCCGCGCTGGTCGCCGACCTGCTCATACTGCGGCCGACGGCGATGTATCTGTACAGCCTGGTGCCGGCCAGCCTGAAGCATCGCACGGCGAAGCCATAAGGTTTTGTTAACAACGTTCCGTCGCGGCATCGCCGTCATGGCTTGACGAATTCTGCGCTGGCCGATCAACCCTGCGTTGAGAATTGTTTCTGCGCTCTGCGAAACGCGACATTTCGATCACGGTACTGGTCGAATGGCCCATATGCGACGACAAAGGCAGGGTTTGAACACGTTCGTTGGTTTAGATGGCCTCCTAGCGAATGGTTCGCTTGGAGTTTAAATTGAAAAAGACCCTGCTTGCCGTCGCGCTGCTCGGCGCGACCTCGACCGTAGCGCTGGCAGCCGACCTTCCCTCGCGTCGTGCTCCGCCGGTTTACGTCGCCCCCGTCGCGGTCCCCGTCTTCACGTGGACCGGCGCCTACATCGGTGGCAATGCTGGTTACGCGTTCGACAACAACACCACCTTCAACGGTGTCCGCCGCGCCAACTTCGTTCAGTCCCGCACCAACGGCTTCACCGGCGGCGGCCAGATCGGCTACAACATGCAGATCGGCAACGGTCTGTTCGGCGGCCTGCCGGTCCTCGGCGGCTTCGGTAACGGCGGCGCCGGCGGCGGCCTCGTGATCGGCGTCGAGGCCGATGCGGCCTACACCGACCTCCGGACCAACGCCACGCTCGGCGCCGTTCCCTATCTCGCCCGCACCGACTTCGTCGGCACCGCCCGCGGCCGCGTCGGTCTCGCCTTCGGCGACCTGCTCGTCTTCGGCACCGGCGGCTTCGCCTACGGCGGCGTGCGCGACACCGTCGCCAACGCCACGCTGAACAAGATCGCCACGGGCTACGCCTACGGCGGCGGTCTCGAGTACGCGATCCCCACCAGCTCGTTCGTGAACTTCTTCCACTCGAGCGCGGTGACCCTGAAGGCCGAGTACCTGCACTACGATCTCGGCTCGCAGGCGCTGGGCAACGGCAACGTCCGCAACACGGGCAACATCGTCCGCGGCGGCATCAACTACAAGTTCGACTTCTTCGGCGCGCCCGCCGCTCCGGTCGTCGCTCGCTACTGATCACGCAAGCTTCCGTCCTCGCGAGAGGGCGGCGGCTGTGGTTGGATGACAAACAAAAGCCCGGCCTCGCGGCCGGGCTTTTTCGTGCTTGACGCGATGCGACGCGATCAGCGCTTCGACATCGTCACCGAGACGTTGGTGATGTCGGTGCCGGTCGGCGAGATCGTCACCGACTGGCGGCCGGCGCGTGCGGCGATGCCGATGCGCGCCGTGAAGCCGAGGCCGTTGACCTGCGCCGAGATCTGCGTCGGCGTGATGCTGCCGACGATGCGGCCGTTGGCGCCGCGCGAGGTCTCCGACCAGCTGCCCGAGATCGCGCTCCCTTCGGCCCTAACGTTCGACACCACGTTGAACTTGTAGCTGTCGCTCGCGCAGGTCAGGTTCTGCGCCAGCGTCGTCCCGTCGCCGCCGACGTCGTAATGGGCCTTGCAGCGCAACCGCTCCTTCGAGCCGTTGTCGATCGAGATGACGCCGGCCCCCGTCCAATTGCCCTCGAACGAGCTGAACGGACCCGCGTAGGCCGGAACGGCCATCGCCAGCGAGACCAGCGCGGCACCCGACAGGAGCGCGACGACCCGCTGCGACGATCGCGGGCTCCGATTCGTAGACTTCATTTTCGTGCTTTCCTCGTTACGGCGGTTCGCGAGCCTCAGCTGTGCCGTTCGCCTTGAAACGTGAGGCAAACGAGCAGGTTCCGGCGTGGCCCGCCTCTTCCGTACACCAGCCCGCGGCGACTTGCCTACGTGCGATCCCCTGGCGACGCTTGGCCTTAAGTCGTGTCTTGCGGCGGCTCGCGCGCGAGGCGAAGCGTCGCAAGGCCCCGCGCGACGATCCGGGCCGGCCGCGATTCAGGCCGCGCTAACGCACGGTGCGTACGCTCTCCCTCCGGAAGGGACGAGCGATGCACGAGCAGGTCGAGATTGCGATCGTCGGCGGCGGCATGGCGGGCTCGCTGCTCGCCGCTCTGCTCGCCCGCGCCGGACATCGCGTCGTGCTGTGCGACCTGCACGAGACCTATCCGCCGGACTTCCGCGCCGAAAAGCTGTCGCCGCCGCAGATCGCGAGCCTGGAGGCGCTCGGCTTCGGCGAGGCGCTGCATCGCGCCGCGACGCCGGTCGGCGAGCTGGCGATCGCCCGCTTCGGCCGCATCGTCCAGCGTCGCCCCAGTCGCGAGCTGGCGATCGACTACCCCGACCTCGTCGCCTGCGCCCGCACCCAGGTGCCGCCGGGCGCGATGCGCCTCGGCCGCGTCACCGCGATCGACCCGGCCGAGCCCGGCGCCAGCGTGCGATTCAGCGACGGTCGCACGATCGCCGCGCGCCTCGTCGTCGTCGCGACCGGGCTGGCGCGGGGCCTCGTCGAGGGCTGCGGCTTCCGCCGGCGGCTGCTCGACCCCGAGCATTGCCTGGCGATCGGCTTCGACGTCGCGCCCGCTGACCGAGGCGCGGCACGGACAGCCCTCACCTACCATGGCCAGCACCGCGACGACCGCTCCGCCTATCTGACGCTGTTCCCGCTTGGCGATCGCCTGCGCGCCAACCTCTTCGTCTACCGCCGCCACGGCGAGGACTGGGCCGCGGCGTTCCGGGCGCGTCCCGCCGAGACGCTCCGCGCGATGATGCCGGGTCTCGCGCCGATCCTCGGTGAGTTCGAGGTCTCGGGTCGCGTCGTCACCCGCCCGATCGCGCTGCATGTCACCGAGGATCCCGTCCGCGACGGCGTCGTGCTGATCGGCGACGCCTTCGCGACCACCTGTCCCACCGGCGGCGTCGGGCTCGACAAGGTGCTCACCGACGTCGAGCGCCTCGTCGCGCTGGTCCCCGGCTGGCTCGCCGCCAACGACACGAGCGCGGCGGCGACGGCGCGCTTCTACGCCGACCCCGCCAAGCGGGCCTGCGATGCCGAGGCGCGGCGGCGCGACGCCTACGCGCGGGGCATGGCGCTCGACCCGGGCCTGACGTGGACGGCGCGCCGCTGGCGCAATTTCCTGGTCCTCGTCGGGCTCGGCTGGCTGCGGCGCGCACTGCCGACGCCTCTGCCCAATAAGGTGTCGGCCTCGCATCGCGGCTAGCCCGTCGGGCAGGCAGCGCATTGACGCGCCAAGCTATGCGCGTTTATACGCGTTTGACCATGATTTTCGTGTTTCGACATGATGCGCGAGGATCGACTGGCGGCCATCGCGGGCCGTCTCGAGGCCGAGGGCCGCGTGGTCGCGACCGACCTCGCCGGCCACTTCGCGGTGCCGGTCGACACGATCCGCCGCGACTTGCGCGACCTTGCGGCGCGCGGCGCCTGCCGGCGCGTCTACGGCGGCGCGCTGCGCAACGCCCGGCCCGGCGCCGCCGAACGGCGGCCCGCCGCGCTGTCCACGCTCGCGGCGGCCGCCGTCCGCCACGTGCGCGCCGGCAGCCTCGTCTTCATCGACGCCGGGCGCACCAATCTCGCCATCGCCGAGGCGCTGCCAGAGGACGCGGGCCTCACCGTGGTGACGACCAGCCCGGCGGTCGCCGCCGCGCTCGTCGGGTGCCGCGGGCTCGATCTCGTGATGGTCGGCGGTCGCATCAGCCCCGTCAGCGGCAGCGCGCTCGGCGCGATCGCCAGCGAGACCGTACGCGACCTGCGCGCCGATCTCTGCCTGCTCGGCGCCTGCGCGGTGGCGGCCGAGGGCATCAGCGCCTTCGACATCGAGGACGCGGCGCTGAAGCGCACCATCGCCGAGAGCAGCGACCGTGTTCTCGTCGCGGCGACCGCAGACAAGTTCGGCACGCGGGCGCCGTTCCCGATCGCGCCGCTGTCCGCCATCGACCTCCTGCTGATCGAGGCGGGCGCGCCGGCGGCCGAGGTCGCCCGCATCCGCGAGGCCGGCGTCCGCATGGAGGTCGTCCCTGCCGATGCTTGATTGCCCCCCGACGACGGCCGACACGCCGGCGAGCCGCCTCGCCACCCGCCTCGCCTTCTTCGCCTCCGGCTTCGGGCTCGCCGCCTGGGCGCCGCTCGTGCCGTACGCGAAGGCGCGGCTGCAGATCGACGATGCCGGGCTCGGCCTCGTTCTGCTCGGTCTCGGGCTCGGCTCGGTGGTCGCCATGCCGATCGCCGGCGGCCTCGTCGCGCGTCACGGCAGCCGGCCGATGATCCTCGCCGCGGGGCTCGGCCTCGCCGCGGTGCTGCCGCTGCTGGCGATCGTCGCCAGCCCGCTCGGCCTTGCTGCGAGCCTGCTGCTCTTCGGCGTGGTCGTCGGGGCGATCGACGTCGCGATGAACGTGCATGCCGTCGAAGTCGAGACCGCGGCGGGCGTACCCCTGATGTCGGGTTTCCACGGTCTCTTCAGCCTCGGCGGTCTCGCCGGCGCCGCCACCGTCACGGCGCTGCTCGCCCTCGGCACCGCGCCGCTGCCCGCCGCGCTTGCCGCCAGCGTCGTCGTGCTGGTCGCCGTGGCGGCGGCGATGCCGCGCCTCCTCCGCGCCAAGCGGCACATCAAGCCCACGGAGCGCCCGCCGATGTTCGCGCTGCCGCACGGCACCGTCGTCGTCTTCGGCCTGATGGCCTTCGCCGCCTTCCTCACCGAGGGCGCGATGCTCGACTGGGGCGGCCTCTATCTCATCAACGAGCGCGGCCTGCCGCCGCAATTCGGCGGCCTCGCCTACGCGCTGTTCTCGGTGGCGATGGTGATCGGCCGGCTTGCCGGCGACCGGGTGATCGCGGCGCTCGGCGGCGTCCGCACGATCCTCGCCGGCGCGGCGCTGACGACGGCCGGCTTCGCCGTCCTGTTGCTCGCGCCCGGCGCGCTCGCCGCCGCCGGCTTCCTGCTCGTCGGGCTCGGCGCGGCGACGCGCGTGCCGATCCTCTTCTCCGCTGCCGGCCGCCAGGAGGCGATGCCGCCGGCCCTCGCCCTCGCCGCGATGGTCACCATCGGCTACGCCGGCGTGCTCGCAGGCCCGGCCGCGATCGGCGTCGTCGCCCAGGCGACGAGCCTGCCGTTCGCCTTCGCCTGCCTCGCCGTCCTCATGCTGCTGATCCCCGCCTTCGGCCGCGTCGGCCGCGCTCTTGAGGGCCCGACATGAAGCTCGACCACCTGGCCGTCTGGACGCGCGACATCGATCGCCTCGCCGCCTTCTGGCAGGAGACGTTTGGAGCCGAGGTCGGCGCGCTCTACGAGAGCCGCAATTAGATCGGCTTCCGCTCGCGCTTCGTGACGCTGCCGGGCGGCCTGCGGCTCGAGCTGATGGCGTCGCCCGCCCACGCCGCGCCGGAGTCGCCCGACCGCACCGGCCTCGCGCATATCGCGCTGTCGCTCGGCGGCGAGGCGGCCGTCGACGCGGCGGCCGAGCGTCTTGCCGTACACCTCGTCGCCAAGCCGCGCCGCACCGGCGACGGCTAATACGAGGCGATCATCCGCGATCCCGACGGCAATTTCGTCGAGCTGGTGGCCTGACGGCGCGGGCGTGGCGCCCAGTTGCTCCGCCTCGGCCGCAATGCCACCGTCGCGCGATGCGTCGCGAAAAGATCTCCCCGGCCCTGGCGCGGCGCATCGCGCTCGCGGCCCAGGGCTTCGGCCAAGCGCGCCCAGCCGCCGTCGACCAGGGGCATCTGCGCCGCACGGTCGAGCGACTGGGGCTGCACCAGATCGACAGCGTCAACGTGCTGGCGCGCGCGCATTACCTGCCCGCCTTCTCGCGGCTCGGCGCCTACGACAGCGGGCTGCTCGAGCGCGCGGCGTGGGGACGCCGCAGCGAGCGCCGGCTGTTCGAGTACTGGGCGCACGAGGCCTCGCTGCTGCCGCTCGCCCTGCACCCGCTGCTGCGCTGGCGCATGGCGCGCGCCGACAGGGGCGAGACCGGCTACGTGCAGATCCGCGATATCGCCCGCGAGCGCCGCGCCGAGGCGATGGCGCTCGTCGATCGCATCCGCGCGGAGGGGCCGATGGCCGCCTCCGATCTCGGCAGCGGCCGGCCCGGCTGGTGGGAGTGGAGCGAGGCCAAGCGCCTGCTCGAATGGGCGTTCTGGGCCGGCCACGTCACCACCGCGACGCGCCGGCGCAGTTTCGAGCGCGTCTACGACATCACCGAGCGCGTCGTGCCGGCGGCGATCCAGGCGCTGCCGACGCCGGACGAGGCCGCGGCGCAGAAGGCCCTCGTCGAGCTGGCGGCGCGGGCGCTCGGCCTCGCCACTGCGATGGACCTGCGCGACTATTTCCGGCTCGGCCCGGACGACGGCACGCGTGCCGTGGCCGCGCTCGTCGAGGAGGGCGTGCTCGTGCCGGTGGAGGTGCCGGGCTGGCCGGCGACCTACCTGCACCGCGAGGCGCGCCGGCCGCGCAAGATCGCGGGCCGCGCGCTTCTCGCCCCCTTCGACCCGCTGATCTGGGAGCGGGCGCGCACCGAGCGGCTGTTCGGTTTCCGCTACCGCATCGAGATCTACACGCCGGCCGAGAAGCGCCAGCACGGCTACTACGTGCTGCCGTTCCTGCTCGACGAGGCCCTCGTCGCCCGCGTCGACCTCAAGGCCGACCGCCAGGCGGGCTGCCTGCGCGTGCACGCCGTGCATCTCGAGCCGGAGGCGCCGCCGCACGCGCGCGACGAGCTGGCCGCGGAGCTCGCGCTTCTGGCAGAATGGCTGGGGCTGGAGCGGGTCGTCACGTCCTGAGCGTGCCGCAGCCCTCAGACATCCTCCAGGGCATCCAGCGACAGCGCGAATGCGTCCGGCGCGTGGCGTGGCGCAAGGCGCGTCGCCGCGTCGACGACATCGACCTTGGCGTATCCCGCCGCCGTCACCTCGTCGTGGCGGTGCACCAGACGCCGCCTGGCATCGACGACCCACAGCTCGCGCACGCCGAAGGCGGCATAGACCTGCGGCTTGCGGCGGAGATCGAAGTCGAGCGAGGAATCGGCGACCTCGACCGCCAGCAGCACGTCGGGCCCGGTCACCTCGGCGAGGCGCTTGGTGCGCGCGACGACGATGAAATCCGGCTCCACGTAGTTTTGCGCATCGAGGCGCAGGCCGGTCTCGGGCGCGACGAGGAAGTCGTCGGGGCAGGCGGCCCCACCGGCGATTGAGGGCGGCCTTGATCGCCTCGTGACGCGCACCTTTCGCGGACATCGGCACCAGCTCCCCGCCGATCAGCTCGACGCGCTCGTCGGGCGCGAGGATGCCGGCCTCCACCATCCGCTCGAGGTCGGCGATGGTGAACGCGCGGCGGTCGAGCCCCTCGGCGGCGCGGGTGACCTGGATATTCATGCCCGCGAGATTACCAGCGGTTGCGGCCGCACGCGAGACCGATTCGCGGGCGCCCGCTGTCGGGTCCGACGCTCAAGCCTTGCCAAGTTATCGCCGCCCCGTCACAAGAGCGCTCGCCATTCAGCCGGGCCGCCCGCGGCCCCATATTTGCGCGCGTCGCTCTCGGCGCGCGGGGACCGGACATGCCGAAACGCACAGACCTCTCGACCATCCTGATCATCGGCGCCGGGCCGATCATCATCGGGCAGGCGTGCGAGTTCGACTATTCGGGCACCCAGGCGCTGAAGGCGCTGAAGGCCGAGGGCTACCGGATCGTGCTGGTGAACTCGAACCCGGCGACGATCATGACCGACCCGGAGCTCGCCCACCGCACCTACGTCGAGCCGATCACCCCGGAGGTCGTCGCCAAGATCATCGCCAAGGAGCGCGAGACCGAGAAGGGCGGCTTCGCGCTGCTGCCGACCATGGGCGGCCAGACCGCGCTGAACTGCGCGTTGTCGCTGCAGCGGATGGGCGTGCTGAAGGAGCACAATATCGAGATGATCGGCGCCACGGCCGAGGCGATCGACAAGGCCGAGGACCGCGAGAAATTCCGCGAGGCGATGACCAAGATCGGCCTCTCGACGCCGCGCTCGCACCACGTGAAGACGCTGTCGGCGGCGCTCGCCGTGCTCGACGACGTCGGCCTGCCGGCGATCATCCGCCCGAGCTTCACCATGGGCGGCACCGGCGGCGGCATCGCCTACACCAAGACCGAGTACATCGAGATCATCGAGGGCGGCATCGACGCCTCGCCGACCAACGAGGTCCTCGTCGAGGAGTCCGTGCTCGGCTGGAAGGAATTCGAGATGGAGGTGGTCCGCGACAAGGCGGACAATTGCATCATCGTCTGCGCGATCGAGAACATCGACCCGATGGGTGTCCACACCGGCGATTCCATCACCGTCGCGCCGGCGCTCACGCTCACCGACAAGGAATACCAGGTGATGCGCGACGCCTCGCTGGCGGTGCTGCGCGAGATCGGCGTCGAGACCGGCGGCAGCAACGTCCAGTTCGCGGTCGATCCCGCCACGGGGAAGATGATCGTCATCGAGATGAACCCGCGCGTGTCGCGCTCGTCGGCGCTGGCCTCGAAGGCGACCGGCTTCCCGATCGCCAAGGTCGCCGCCAAGCTCGCGGTCGGCTACACGCTCGACGAGATCGCCAACGACATCACCGGCGGCGCCACGCCCGCGTCGTTCGAGCCGTCGATCGACTACGTGGTCACCAAGGTCCCGCGCTTCGCCTTCGAGAAATTCCCTGGCGCCGAGCCGATCCTCACCACCGCGATGAAATCGGTCGGCGAGGCGATGGCGATCGGCCGGACCTTCGGCGAGAGCCTGCAGAAGGCGCTGCGCTCGCTGGAGACCGGCCTCTCCGGCCTCGACGAGGTCGAGATCGAGGGCCAGGGCGACGACGCCCGCGAGAACATGGGCCTGGTGCGGGCCGCGCTCGGCCGCCCGACGCCGGATCGGCTGCTGGTGGTCGGACAGGCGCTGCGCTGGGGCATGAGCGTTGCCGAGATCCACGAGGCCTGCAAGATCGACCCGTGGTTCATCGAGCGGCTTGCCGAGATCGTGGCGCTCGAGAAGAAGGTGCGCGCGCACGGCTTGCCGAAGGATGCCGCCAACCTCCGCAAGCTGAAGGCGGCGGGCTTTTCCGACGAGCGGCTGGCGTCGCTGACCGGCCGCGAGCAGGTGGACGTGCGCAAGGCGCGGCACGCGCTCGGCGTGCGCCCGGTCTACAAGCGCATCGACACCTGCGCCGCCGAGTTCGCCTCGCCCACCGCCTACATGTACTCGACCTACGCGGCGCCGTTCGGCGCCGGCGCGCCGGTCGACGAGGCGCGGCCGTCCGACCGCAACAAGGTGGTCATTCTCGGCGGCGGCCCGAACCGCATCGGCCAGGGCATCGAGTTCGACTATTGCTGCTGCCACGCCTCGTTCGCGCTGCGCGACGAGGGCTACGAGACCATCATGGTCAACTGCAATCCGGAGACGGTGTCGACCGACTACGACACGTCGGACCGGCTCTATTTCGAGCCGCTGACCGCCGAGGACGTGCTCGAGATCCTCGAGACCGAGCGGTCGGCCGGCACGCTGAAGGGCTGCATCGTCCAGTTCGGCGGCCAGACACCTCTGAAGCTGGCGCCGGCGCTGGAGAAGGCCGGCATCCCGATCCTCGGCACCACCGTCGACTCGATCGACCTCGCCGAGGACCGCGACCGCTTCAAGCGGCTGCTCGACAAGCTCGACCTGCGCCAGCCGAAGAACGGCATCGCCTACTCGGTCGAGCAGGCGCGCCTCGTCGCCGCCGACCTCGGCCTGCCCCTGGTGGCGCGGCCGTCCAACGTGCTCGGCGGCCGCGCGATGGCGATCCTGCGCGACGAGAACGCGCTCGGCGAGTACCTGCTCGGCACGCTGCCGGGCCTGGTGCCGTCCGAGATCAAGGCGCGCTACCCCAACGACAAGACCGGGCAGATCAACACGGTGCTCGGCACCAACCCGCTGCTGTTCGACCGCTATCTCGCCGACGCGATCGAGGTCGACGTCGACGCGCTGTCGGACGGCAAGGACGTGTTCATCGCCGGCATCATGGAGCACATCGAGGAGGCCGGCATCCATTCCGGCGATTCGGCCTGCTCGCTGCCGCCGCGCTCGCTGTCGGCCGACATGCTCGCCGCGCTGGAGGCGCAGACGAAACGCCTGGCGCTGGCCCTGAACGTCGTCGGCCTGATGAACGTGCAATATGCCCTGAAGGACGGTGACGTCTACGTGCTCGAGGTCAATCCGCGCGCCTCGCGCACGGTGCCGTTCGTGGCCAAGGTCATCGGCCAGCCGATCGCCAAGATCGCCGCGCGGCTGATGGCCGGCGAGTCACTCGCCTCGTTCGCGATGAAGCCGATGACGCCGGACCATATCGGCGTCAAGGAATCGGTGTTTCCGTTCGCGCGGTTCCCCGGCGTCGATACGGTTCTGGGGCCGGAGATGCGCTCGACCGGCGAGGTCATCGGGCTCGACCGCTCGTTCGGCATCGCCTTCGCCAAGAGCCAGCTCGGCGGCGGCACCAAGGTGCCGACCAAGGGCGCGGTCTTCGTCTCGGTGCGCGACGCCGACAAGACGCGGGTGCTCGACACGGTGCGCGGCCTCGTGGCGCTCGGCTTCGTGGTCAAGGCGACGGGGGGCACCGCCCGCTTCCTCGAGCAGAACGGCGTGGCGGCGCAGCGCGTCAACAAGGTGTCCGAGGGGCGTCCGCACATCGTCGACGCCATCGCCAACGGCCAGGTGCAGCTCGTCTTCAACACGACGGAGGGCGCGCAGGCGCTCAACGATTCGCGCTCGCTGCGCCGCGCCGCGCTGCTGCACAAGGTGCCATACTACACGACGCTCGCCGGGGCGATGGCCGCCACAGAGGGCATCCAGGCCTACCGGTCGGGCGACCTCGAGGTGCGCGCGCTGCAGGATTATTTCGGCTGAGGATGCTGGCCGCCACGGCCTGCCGTGCCTTGCGCGACGCGCGACGCCTGCACATCAGGTACGGCGGCCACGAGCGCACGATCGAGGTCCATGCCGTGGGACGCTCCGGCGAAGGGCGGCATGTGATGCTGGCCTGGCAGGTGCGGGGCGGCAGCGCCAGCGGGGCGTCCGCGGGCTGGAAGATGCTCCGCCTCGACGAGGTCCGGTCGAGCCGTATCGTCGACGAGCCGTCCGATGCGCCGCGGCCGGGCTACCGGCGCGACGAGGGCGCGATGACCGGCGGCATCATCTGCCAGCTCTGACGGAAGACCGAGCGCGGGCTCGCGGCCACACCACCCCCGCCCTCTTGCATTGACCGGCGGCTTACACCACTCTTGCTGCCGGTCGTCGTGGCCTCGCCGTCCGGCCGTTTCGTGTGGCCGGGCCGGCAGTCCACGCGTTTCCTCCCTATGACGCCACCCGACCGCCGTCGCCTCGACGGCGCCGTGAACGCTTTTCCGACGCGAGACCGACCGACCCGACCGCGGGCCGGCCCTTGAGGTAAGATGACGATGGCACAGCTCGACAAGATCCCGATGACGCCGGCGGGCCATACCGCGCTCGAGGCGGAGCTGAAGCAGCGCCAGCAGGAGGAGCGTCCGCGCATCGTCGAGGCGATCGCCGAGGCGCGCTCGCACGGGGACCTGTCCGAGAATGCCGAGTATCATTCGGCCAAGGAGGCGCAGAGCCTCAACGAGGGCCGTATCGCCGAGCTCGAGGACAAGCTGTCGCGCGCCGAGGTGATCGACGTCACCAAGCTCTCCGGCTCGACGGTCATGTTCGGCGCCACGGTGACGCTCGTCGACGAGGACACCGAGGAGAAGAAGGTCTACCAGATCGTCGGCGAGAGCGAGGCCGACGTGAAGGCCGGCAAGGTGTCGATCACCTCGCCGACCGCGCGCGCGCTCATCGGCAAGAAGAAGGGCGACACCGTCGAAGTGAACACCCCCGGCGGCGGCAAGAGCTACGAGATCCTCAAGGTCAGCTTCTGAAGCGTGGCGTGCCGAGGGCCGTCAGCGGCCGCCGTGCAGGAACACCATCACGAGCAGGATCGTGAGCAGCACGACGCCGAGCGCGCGCTCGCCTGGGAACTTGCTCTTCGCAACGAGCAGGGGATCGCCGTCTTCCAGCATCGTGGTCCCTCACATCTGTTAAGGTACGGCATGAATAGGCCGCGAATCGAGTCCTCCGCGCATCACCCAAATGAGGGGCGGAACGCGGATTCGGGGCCTCGGCGGGCCCCCTCCTTCCCGGGACTCGCCATTTCACGCCAAACGGCTGTAAGATCAGCACGATCATTGGGCATATGGTGGGTATCGTGAGCGGTAAGGACGTGGAGCCTCTGACGGCCTTCTTCCCTTCGATCGACCGCAATCTGATGCGCGATCTCGATCGCCATCTGCGCGGCCCGCAGGGCGATGCGCCGCCGCAGGTCGCGCCGCCGCCGCCGCCCGCGCCGAGTTCGCATGTCGATATCTCCGGCGTGCTCGAGGCCGTCGAGCACGCGGCGTCGTCGATGAGCGCGATGGCGGAGCGCATCCAGGAACTCGAGGCGCACAGCCAGGCGCTCGAAGCCTCGAACCAGGAATTGGACTCGCACAATCGCCAGCTGACGTCGCAGCTGCACGACGTCAGCCAGCAGCGCGACGCCGTGGCGGCCAGCCTCAAGGCCGAGTCGGAGCGCGTGCAGCGGCTGGAAAGCCTCGCGGCGCATCACGTCTCGCGCGCCACCGGGCTCGAGCGCGACCTCGGCGTGGCGCGCTCCGATCTCGCCAAGGTCGTCGACGCGATCACCAACGCCCTTGGCGCCCCCGCCTAGGGCCAAGCGGCGGCCAGCATGGAGTAGCGGCGGCCGGCCGAGCCGGCGACCGCCTGCATCTCAGTGACAGTCGGGGTGGCTGACCGCCCAGACGTAGGCGGCGACGGCCTTCACCTCGGTCGGGCTGAGCTGGACCCCGCCCATCGGCGGCATCGCGCCGGGATGGTCGATCGGGTGCGGCACCCCTGACACGATCGTCTTCTCGATCCCCGCGACGCTGCCGTCGCTCCAACGGAACTGGCCGTCCATCAGGTCGGCGCCGATCGGCGTGCCGGAAAGGTCGGCGCCGTGGCAGCCGCCGCAGGTGCCGTTCTTCACCGCGCCGTGGAAGATCTTCTCGCCGAGGGCGACGTCCTGCTTGGTGGCGCCGGGCGGCGTCGGCAGGCCGGCCGCGTCGCCGCCGGCGTTGGGATGGACGCCCTCGGGCGGCAGCGCGTTCGGCGAGGTCGAGGCCTGCCGGCTGGCCGCTTCGGGCGCCGCTTCCACAGGTGCGCTCGGGTTGCCGCCGACATAGGTGATCCGCCAGATGCGGCCGCCGATGTCGTCGGACACGTAGAGCGCCCCGTGCGGGCCGATCGCCAGGCCGGACGGCCGGTAGGTGGCGCGGCTCGGCTCCTGGTGCGCGCCGGCGAAGCCGTCGGCGAAGACGATCCACTTGCCGCTCGCCTTGCCGTCGGCGAACGGCTGGAACACCACGTTGTAGCCGCGCTGCGGCGCGGGCGCCCGGTTCCACGAGCCGTGGAAGGCGAGGAAGGCGCCGCCCCGATAGGCCGTCGGGAACTGCGTCCCGCTGTAGAATTTCATGTCGTTCGGCGCGTAATGGGCGGGGAACGCCGCGACGGGCGGCACCCGGTCGGCACAGACGCCGACCTTCTTGCCGCCGTCGCCGCCGTATTCCGGCGCGAGCACGAGCTTGTTCTGCGCGGGGTCGAAGTAGCACTCCGGCCAGCCGTAGTCGGCGCCCTTCTTCAGCGTGACGATTTCCTCGGCCGGCAGCTCGTGGCCCTGCTCGGGGGTGTAGAGCTCCGGCCAGTCCTCGCTCAGCTGGTCGCGGCCGTGCTGCGTGACGTAGATCTGGCCGGACGCATCGGTGGAGAACCCCTCGCCGTTGCGCAGGCCCGTCGCATAGCGTTCGGCCGGCGAGAATTTCTGCCCCTGCTTGGCGGCGTCGTAGCGCCAGACGCCGGCACGCGTCTCCTTCTCGACGCAGGGCGCGTTGCCCTTCGAGTGCAGCACGCGGTTCTGCTGCTCGCAGGCGTTCGAGGCCGAGCCGAGGCTGACGAAGAGGTCGCCCTGCTTGTCGATGAAGAACGGGTGCATCGGATGATCGCCGGTGGTCGGCAGGTCGGTGACGATGACCTCGGCCTTGCCCTCCGGCGCCATCTGGCCCGGCGTGAGCTTGTAGCGGACGATGTCGTGGTTGGTCTCGGCGTAGAGGTAGCCGTCGTAGAGGCCGATGCCGGTGCCGCCGGCGTTGCCCTGCTTCTCGGTCGGGCCGAAGCGGACCTCCTTGTCGACGACGCCGTCGTGGTTCTCGTCCTTCAACGCGACGAGGAATCCGTCGGGGTGGATCGGGTCCGGCTTGTAGTACCCGCCGCTCCAGGTGTTGAGGTAGAGCGTGCCGTCCGGGGCGACGACCATCTGGCGGGCGTGCCCGACATGGTCCGCGAAGACCGTCGCGCAGAAGCCCTGCGGCAGGGTGATCCCGGCGTTGGCGCCGGTGCATTGTCCGGCGTTCGCCGGGCTCGGCGCGTCCTCGGCCCGGGCGACGCCGGCCGTCGCGAGAGCCAGGATCGCCGCCAGCGCGGTGGCCGCGAGGTCGCCGGTGCGGAGATGCGAGAGGGGTAAGCTCATGATCGTGTCCCGGTTAGCGGAAGGCGTCGCGGCGAAAGCGACGCGCCTGCGCGGTTCACTAAAGGAATCATGTGGCCCTCTCGCGGCTCGTTCCAAGGTCTGGCCAAGGACGCGAGGGGCCTGCGCTCCGCCGCGGGAAGCGGCCCGAAGTGGCGCCCAACAAACCGCGCCGCGTCGCTAACCCGCCCTTAACCCTGCCGGGCGCTTAACTTCATGACGCAAATGCCACGGGCGTGCGGACTCCGCTCTATTGCAACGGTCAAGCCGTCAAATTGACGGAATCCCGCGCAAGGACAAGGCGTTCGCGCACATCGCCGAAGCCTTTTCTCAAGGAAGAGACCATGGATCCCGCCAACGTTGCCAGCACGGTCGCGGCGACCCCCGTGGCCGAGGTCACGGTCCTCGGCATGTTCATGCAGGCGTCCTTCATCGTGAAGATCGTCATGCTGATGCTGCTCGGCGCCTCGGTGTGGTGCTGGGCGATCATCGTCAACAAGGCGATCATGTACACCCGCTTCCAGCGCGCGATGGACAAGTTCGAGCAGACGTTCTGGTCGGGCACCTCGCTCGAGGAGCTCTACGCCAGCCTCTCCGCCAAGCCGGCCGAGGGCATGGCGAGCCTCTTCGTCGCCGCGATGCGCGAATGGAAGCGCTCGGTGTCGTCGATCGGCTCGTCGTTCATGGGCCTGCAGGCGCGCATCGACAAGGTCCTCGACGTGTCGATCTCGCGCGAGGTCGAACGTCTTGAAGCAAACCTTCTCTTCCTCGCGACGGTCGCCTCGGCGGGCCCGTTCGTCGGCCTGTTCGGCACGGTCTGGGGCATCATGACCTCGTTCCGCTCGATCGCCGCCTCGAAGAACACGTCGCTCGCGGTCGTCGCGCCGGGCATCGCCGAGGCGCTGCTCGCCACCGCGCTCGGCCTGTTCGCCGCCATCCCGGCGCTCGTCGCCTACAACAAGCTGCAGGGCGAAGTCGCCAAGAAGCAGGCGCGCATGGAGGGCTTCGCCGACGAGTTCTCGGCGATCCTGTCGCGCCAGATCGACCAGCACAACGTCCGCGATCGCGCGGCCTGATCTCGAGCTAGAGGGGGCGGGCATGGCCGGCAGCGTAGCATCAAGGCAGGGCGGCGGGGGTCGCGGGCGGCGCGGCCAGCCGCGTTATCGCGCCATGGCCGACATCAACATGACGCCGTTCATCGACGTCATGCTCGTGCTGCTCATCATCTTCATGGTGGCGGCGCCGCTGCTCGCCACCGGCGTGCCGATCGACCTGCCGCAGACCAAGGCGGCGGCGCTCAACATGGATCAGAAGCCGATCTCGGTCGCGATCGATCCGAAGGGCGACATCTACATCAACGACGAGCAGGTGCCGCAGGACCAGCTCGCCGACAAGCTGAAGAGCGTCGCGAAATCGGGCGTCGACGAACGCATCTACGTGCGCGGTGCCGACAAGGTGAACTACGGCCGCGTCGCCGAAGTCATGTCGATCATCACGACGGCCGGCTTCAAGCGCGTCGCGCTCGTGACCGAGCCTGCCAAGAGCTGAGCGAGCCGGAGCCGGATGCAGACGCTTCGCGATCTCTGGAAGAAGGATCCCGGCTTCGTCGTCTCCGGCGGGCTGCACTTGCTCGCGCTCGCGTTCTTGCTCGTCAACTTCGCCTGGCCGCCGCACGTCGAGCCGCCGCAGGAGTCGATCGCGGTCGAGATGGTCACCACCGACCAGCTCAACCAGATCATGAACGGCGAGGAGAAGGCCAAGCCGCTCGACAAGCCGCAGCGCCGCGTCGACAAGGTCGCCGAGCTCGAGGAGCGCCATCCGGCGAACCCGACGCCGGACGCGCGCAAGGACACGCCGCCGCCCCCGGCGCCCGAGAAGGCCAACGACGACCCGGGCCAGGACGACAAGCCGGTGCCGCCCGTCGCCGCCGTGCCGCCGCCGCCCCCGCCGCCGGTGCCGACCCCGCCGGAGCGCCCGCTCGACAAGACGCCGCCGGCCCCGCCGACGCCGCCGGAGCGCCCGGTCGAGAAGGCCGAGGCGCCGACGCCGCCTGAGCGTCCCGAGGACAAGCCGCCGCCGCCTGACGCCGAGGCGATCGCGCCGAAGCCGCCGCCGCGTCCGAAGCTCGAGCCCCGAAAAGAGGCGAAGAAGCCGCCGAAGCCGGTCAAGGTCGCCAAGGTGCAGCCGACTCCGCCGCCGCCCCCCGTGCGGCCGGAGCCGCCGAAGCCCGACCAGCCGAAGCAGAAGACGCTCGACCTCGTCGCCAAGCTGCTCGACAAGCTGAAGCCGGACGAGCATCCGAAGAAGGCGCGCGCGGGCAACGAGGCGACCGACCAGCCGCATCACGACTTCTCGTTCGACAAGATCACCGCGCTGCTCGACCACGAGGCGCCGCAGCACAAGGCCTCGACGGGGCGCTCGCTGACGCAGCTCGCCTCGCTCGGGTCGCCGACATCGCACGCCGACAAGATGTCACCGTCGATGCAGGCGCAGCTCGACGGCTGGCTGATCGACCATTACCGCGGTTGCTGGAGCTATTTCGGCCTCGGCGCGACGCAGGACTACGTGCCGGAGGTGCGCGTGCAGATGCAGCAGGACGGCTCGCTCGCCGCGCAGCCGCGTCTGCTCAACCCGCCGTCGGACCCGAACCTGCGCTCGCTCGCCGACAGCGCGATGCGCGCCGTCAGCCGGTGCGACCCGCTGCCCATCCCCGAGCGCTACAAGCCCTATTACAACGCCTGGCGCGACCGGAAGATTCGTTTCGACCCCAAGGAGATGGGCTAGCTCCGCAGCCTCGCCTTCTACCGCTCGCGGGAGCAGGCGAGCCGATGCTTTCCCGCTTCCGAACGATCATCATCGCCCGCGCGGCGAGTCCCCTCATCCGACCCCGCGCTGCGGGGCCGCCTTCTTCCGCAAGCGGAGGAAGGGAATGCCGAGAGAGACCCATGACCCCGAACCTCACCCGCCGCTCGGCCGCCTCGCTTCTCGCCGGCCTCTCGCTCGCCCCGATCATCGGCACGCCGCTTGCGGGCTCCGCGCGCGCGCAGAGCACGCTCGAGGTGCGTCGCGGCGGCGCCTTCAGGCCGATCCCGATCGCCGTGACGACCTTCGTCGGCTCCGGCGTCTCCGGCGACAAGATCTCGTCGATCATCCTCAACGACTTCAAGCACTCGGTCTTCATCGAGCCGGTCGGCACCGCGCAGGACGTCGGCGATCCCGACCACGCGCCGGCGATGGACGCGTTCCGCAACATGGGCGCGCAATACGTCGTCACCGGCCGCGTCGCCGACACCGGCGGCCAGCTGCAGACGCAATTCCGGCTGTGGGACGTCAACAACGGCCAGCAGGTCGCCGGCGAGCAATATTCGACCGACGCCAACAATTCGCGCCGCGTCGCGCATATCGTCGCCGACGCGGTGTTCAGCCAGGTGACCGGCGAGAAGGGCTTCTTCGACACCCGCGTCGTCTTCATCGACGAGAGCGGGCCGGCGACGCACCGCCGCAAGCGCCTCGCCATCATGGACCAGGACGGCGCTTCGGTGCGCTACCTGTCGCGCGGCGACGATCTCGTGGTGACGCCGCGCTTCTCGCCGACGAGCCAGGAGATCACCTACATGACCTTCGGCGGCGACGAGCCGCGCGTGCTGCTGATGAACATCGAGACCGGCCAGCGCCAGCAGGTCGGCAGCTTCCAGGGCATGACCTTCGCGCCGCGCTTCGGGCCGAACGGCCGCAAGATCATCATGTCGCTGTCGCAAGGTGAGTCGACCAACCTTTACGCGATGAACATCGGCTCGAACGACCCGCAGCGGCTCACCGACACGCAGGCGATCGACACCTCGCCGTCCTACTCGCCCGACGGCGCGCACATCGTCTTCGAGTCCGACCGCGGCGGCACCCAGCAGCTCTACGTGATGCCGGCCGAGGGCGGCACGGCGAACCGCATCTCGTTCGGCGACGGCCGCTACTCGACCCCGGTCTGGTCGCCGAAGGGCGACTTCATCGCCTTCACCAAGCAGGGCAAGGGCGAGTTCGCGATCGGCGTGATGAAGCCCGACGGCTCCGGCGAGCGGCTGCTCACCGAGGGCTTCCACAACGAGGGGCCGACCTGGGCGCCGAACGGGCTGTTCCTGATGTTCTTCCGCGATCCCGGCGGCAGCGCCGGCTCGAAGATCCACATGACCGACGTCTTCGGCCGCCAGGAGTTCACCGTGCCGACGCCGGGCTACGCGTCCGACCCGGCGTGGAGCCCGCTCCTGGGGGCGTGAACGGTGCGGCG